>JALFCW010000045.1 GCA_022771625.1 Prevotella sp. | reverse complement strand
CAACCAACTGCCTGAAGAATTTAATATACTTAAGGACCGACTCGCTTCCTTCTTCCAGGCTAAAGTGCAGATGACTTGCTCGCCTAAGGGCAAGGGCAAGATTAGCATCTCATTTGCCAATGAGGAAGAACTGGAGCGCATAATGAATGCACTCGACAAGTTATCGTAAAATAAAGGAGTTAAAGGCAAATGTTCTTTAGATTGATATTCACTTGTGTCATGTTGCTGATGGGATATTCCACTGCAGCGGCTCAGAAAGACAGTACGGCTGCCCCACTGCCCGACAGTGTGGCATTGGTGCTGCCCAAAGCCAACGCTATAGCTACGGCTGACGCAAGGAAAATGGAGAAACGCGACTGGGCCACATGGACTCCCGACCCAAAGCGGGCGCTGTGGCTTGCTCTCGTAATCCCTGGTGGTGGGCAGATTTACAACAGGAAATATTGGAAACTGCCTATCTTCTATGGAGGTATGATGGGATGTATATATGCGTTGACATGGAACAACATGATGTATCGCGACTACTCGCAGGCTTATCTCGACATCATGGACAGCGACCCTGCCACACAGAGCTACAACAAGTTTCTGCACTTGGGGGCGCAGATTACATCTCAAAACGAGGAAAGATACAAAAAACTGTTCAAGAGCCGAAAGGACAAATATCGCCGCTGGCGCGACATGAGTATGTTCTGCCTCATCGGTGTATATGCTCTGTCGGTTATCGACGCATACGTGGATGCCGAACTCTCGGAGTTTGACATCTCCAACGACTTGAGCCTAAAGGTGGCACCGACGGTTATTCCGGGAGGCAGCACGTTCAGCTCCGGCTCATTGGAAAACTCGGCAGTGGGAGTGAACTTGGGACTGAGATTCTGATTTACATTGAAAATTGAAAATTGAAAATTGAAAGATTGAAAGATTGAAAGATTGAAATATTGAAAAATTAAAGAAAGGATATAGATTAGAGAGATGAAGAAATTTATTATATCAGCAGCCCTGTTATTTGCAAGCAATGTCGCGATACAGGCTCAGATTGAAGAAGACTACGAAGACGATGAGGACGAAATCACCGTCACCGACAACAATGGTCAGGAAGAAGTTATCGAATTTCCGGAGGCTATGACCTTCGAACTCGACAGTTTGCTCAACCTATACATGTCGAAGAACTATCTCGACGAGGACAACGACTGCCGTATGAAGGACGTCAACCCTGTATTCGAGAAGGAAGTGTTTCTCGAAAGGCTAAAACGCATACCAAGCATCATCGAGATGCCATACAATGAGGTGGTACAGAAATTTATCGACCGCTATAGCGGACGTCTGCGCCACTCCGTTAGTTATATGCTCGGAGCATCAAACTTCTACATGCCAATATTCGAGGAGGCACTCGAAACTTACGGATTGCCTCTCGAACTGAAATACTTGCCTGTCATCGAGTCGGCTCTCAACCCCAAGGCGGTGTCGAGAGTGGGAGCTACGGGATTGTGGCAGTTTATGCTTGCCACCGGTAAGAGATACGGACTTGAGGTGAACTCACTCGTTGACGAGAGACGCGACCCTATCAAGGCCTCGTATGCCGCTGCCAACTATCTTAGTGATTTATATAAGGTGTTCGGCGACTGGAATCTGGTGATTGCAGCCTACAACTGCGGACCCGACCAAATCAACAAGGCCATCCACCGCTCCAAGGGCAGCAAGGACTACTGGCAGATATATCCTTATCTGCCAAAGGAAACACGAGGATATGTGCCGGCATTCATTGCCGCCAACTATATCATGACTTATTACTGCGAGCACAATATCTGTCCGATGACTACCCGCCTGCCGGCTAAGACCGACACTGTAATGGTGGGCCGCAACGTGCATCTCGAACAGATTGCATCCGTATGTAATATCGACATCGAGCAACTGCGCACTCTCAATCCCGCCTATCGTAGAGACATAGTGCCAGGAGCTACCAAGTTGTCTGCCGTGCGTCTGCCGCAGACAGAGGTGGGCAAGTTTATCGACCTTGAGGACTCGATATATGCCTACAATGCCGAAGTACTTTTCTCGAAGAGGGCTACAGTGGAGGTGAACGACGATGTACCCACATATACCCGCAAGAGCAGCAGTAAGCGCAGTAGGAAGAAGGCGCGCAGCAGGGGTAGAAGCGTGACCGTGAAAAGCGGACAGACTCTATCCGAGATTGCTAAGCGCAACGGCACTACCGTGGCTAAGCTCAGAAGGCTGAACGGTATCAAGGGATCGAACATCAGAGCTGGAAAGAAACTGAGAGTGAGGTGAGGTATTTAAATGAAGAGTGAAGAATGAAGAATGAAGAGTGAAGAATTATGGACGACGAGCAGAAAAAGATTGAGGAACAGGACGAACTGATGATCAATGGTGCATACCAGCATCTGTTGGACACATACAGCAAGTCGAGACATCGCCAAAAGGTGGATCTTATCACCAAGGCATTCAACTTTGCCAAGCAGGCGCATAAGGGTGTTAGGCGTCTGTCGGGCGAACCGTATATAATGCATCCCATCGCAGTGGCGCAGATAGCTTGCGAGGAGGTGGGACTCGGTTCTACGAGTATATGTGCAGCTCTTCTCCACGACGTGGTGGAGGATACCGACTATACCGTGGAGGATATCGAGAACATCTTCGGTGCCAAGGTGGCGCAGATTGTGGATGGACTCACCAAGATAAGCGGTGGAATATTCGGTGAACAGGCTTCGGCACAGGCTGAGAACTTTAAGAAGCTGCTGCTCACCATGAGCGACGACATACGCGTAATCCTTATTAAGATATGCGACCGACTGCATAACATGCGCACATTGGCAAGTCAACCGGCCAACAAGAAATACAAGATTGCTGGAGAGACTCTTTATATCTATGCCCCGCTCGCCAACCGACTAGGTCTTAACAAGATAAAAACCGAACTGGAAGACCTCAGTTTTAAATATGAGCACCCTGATGAGTATGCCTCTATAGAAAACAAACTCAAATCTACACAGGAGTCGCGACACGAACTCTTCGACCAGTTTACACGACCCATCGAGGAGGCGCTCAACAAGATGGGAATAAAATACACCATCAAGGAGAGAATCAAAAGCCCCTACTCCATCTGGAACAAGATGCAGAACAAGCACGTAACGTTTGAGGAGATTTACGACATACTCGCCGTGAGAATCATCTTCTCGCCCAAGCAACGTGAGGACGAAATCAACGAGTGCTTCAATATATATGTGGCCATCAGTCAGATATATAAGTCACACCCCGACCGACTGCGCGACTGGCTCAACCATCCCAAGGCCAACGGCTATCAAGCCCTGCACGTAACACTTATGTCGAAGCAGGGACGATGGATTGAGGTGCAGATACGCTCCGACCGTATGGACGAAATAGCTGAACAGGGATTTGCCGCCCACTGGAAATACAAGGAAGGCGGAGAGATTGAATTTACAGAGGACGAAGGCGAATTGAACGAGTGGCTACACACTATCAAGGAGATTCTCGACGACCCACAACCCGACGCGATGGATTTCCTCGATGCCATCAAACTCAATCTCTTTGCGTCGGAGATATTCGTCTTCACTCCCAAAGGCGAAATAAAGACTATGCCGGCGGGATGTACTGCCCTCGACTTTGCCTTCTCCATACACACCTTCCTCGGAAGCCATTGTATCGGAGCCAAGGTAAACCATAAATTGGTGCCGCTGAGCCACAAGCTGCAGAGTGGCGACCAGGTGGAGATTCTCACTTCAAAGTCGCAACATGTGCAGGCATCGTGGATAAACTTTGTAAGCACTGCTAAGGCAAAGGCTAAGATACAAGCGATAATGAGACGCAACGGCAGAAACAAGCAACGCGACGGAGAGGATGCTTTCAAGTCATTCCTTTCTGCTCATGGCGTTGACTACACTGTAGAGATAGCCGACCAAATTGCTGCGTTCCACGACATCTATAAGCGCGAGGACTTCTTCCAAGCTATTGGCGACAAGACTATACTGCTCTCTGACAAGGACATCGACGAAATACATATCGGTAATAAGAAGGAAACTGCCTCGAAGGGATGGAGAAAATTCGTGCCTTTCCTCGGCAACAAGAAAAAGAACGCCGCCATGCTGGAGGAGGCTGAGAGAAAAGAGCTGTTTACCGTCCCGGATAAATTCAACCGCAAGAAACCAATCTACATCACCGACGACAACATCAACCAGTATAAGTTTATGAATTGTTGTCATCCTATCCCTGGCGACGACATACTGGGATTCATCGACAGCAAGAAACAGATTGAGATACATAAGCGCAACTGTCCGGTGGCAGCCAAACTGAAGACCAGCTTCGGCAATCGCATCCTCGACGCTAAGTGGTCTATGGGACGCACACTCTTCTTTGACGCAACAATCGAGATAACCGGTATCGACCGCATCGGTCTGCTCAATGAAGTGACTCAGGTAATCTCCCGAGAGATGAACGTGAATATCCATCGCGTGTTTATCAACTGCGACGACGATATATTCAGCGGTAAGTTTGAACTACGTGTACACGACCGTGAGGATATCAAGGTCATAGTAGATAACCTGAAGAAAATCGAGGGACTGCAGGAAGTGAACCAGGTGATATGAAAATTGAAAGATTGAAATATTGAAAAATTGAAATATTGAAGAGATGAGAAACAAACTACTTATTATGGCGGCAATGATAGCCGCAAGTGTGTCGGCTGCCAATAAATATGACAACCCCGACACTTTGTTCGTGGCACGCGACGGTACGGCGGAATTCCGCAATATCGACGATGCCATTGAGGTGTGCCGTGCCTTTATGGACTACCACAAGGTTATATATATTAAAAAAGGTATATATAAGGAGAAACTGATTATACCGTCGTGGCTCACCAATATCGAACTGTGTGGCGAGGATGCCGAGAACACCATCATCACCTACGACGACCATGCGAATATCCGCACGGCAGAAAGACCTAAGGGTATGGGCACATTCCGTACATACACTCTGAAGATAGAGGGTTCGGACATCACTCTTAAGAACATCACAATTGAGAATAACTCTGCACGACTCGGACAGGCTGTTGCACTGCACACCGAAGGCGACCGACTGACATTCATAGGATGTCGATTCCTCGGTCATCAGGACACTGTATATACCGGTGTGGGAGGGTCGAGACAACTGTTCCGCAACTGCTATATTGAAGGTACTACCGACTTTATCTTCGGTCCGGGAACGGCATGGTTTGAGGAGTGCGAGATACATAGCAAGGCCAACTCTTATATCACAGCAGCCTCTACACCCAAGGACCAGGCTTACGGATATGTATTCAATCGCTGCCGACTGACCGCTGCCCCTGGTATCGACAAGGTGTATCTCGGTCGTCCTTGGCGCGACTATGGCTATACGCTTTTCATGAACTGCGAGATGGGAGCACACATTCGTCCTGAAGGATGGCACCATTGGCAGAAGGAACGCGAACAAACCGCCCGCTATCTGGAATACAACAATAGCGGAGCCGGTGCCGACACCAAGGCAAGGGTGGCATGGTCAAAACAACTGACCAAGAAAGAGGCACAGAAAATCACGATAGAGAGTGTCTTGGGGGATTTTTAGTAACAAACTACAAAAAGATATGAACAATACTATTAACCTATTATTTGCGGCTGCACTTGCTTGTTCGCCGCTTGCGTCGATGGCTCAACAGTCTGCGACATGGAATCCTAACCTCCCCGGAGGAAAGTATCGTAATCCGGTGATCAATGCCGACTATTCCGACCCTGACGTATGTCGTGTGGGCAACGATTACTATATGACATCGTCGAGCTTTGCCTGCTTCCCGGGACTGCAGATTCTGCATAGCACCGACCTCGTCAACTGGAAGTTTATTGGGGCAGCCCTGCAAGACGACTATCCCGTATTGCCGGAATTTCGCGGCACCGACCTCGACTGGCGCAAGCGCATTCAACATGGCAACTACGTATGGGCTCCAGCTATACGCCATCACGACGGATGGTTCTATATCTATTGGGGCGACCCCGACCAGGGACTCTTTATGACCAAGACACAGGATCCCGCAGGCACATGGTCAACTCCTGTATGCGTGAAACCGGGAAAGGGAATGATAGACTGCTGCCCTCTATGGGATGAGGACGGCAAGGCTTATCTCTCGCATGGATGTGCAGGATCAAGAGCGGGAGTGAAATCGGTGCTCTTCGTAGCTCCTATGTCAGCCGACGGAACTACCGTCACTGGTCCGTCGCGCATCGTTTATGACGGTCATGAGGACCAACCCACTATCGAAGGCACAAAGTTCTACAAGCGCAACGGATATTATTATATAATGTCGCCGGCTGGCGGTGTGAAATACGGTTGGCAAGTGATTCTTCGCTCACGTAATCCCTTCGGTCCTTACGATGAATATGTGGGATTGGCTCAGGGCAAGTCAAAGGTCAACGGCCCTCATCAGGGTGCGTGGGTTGACACCACGTCGGGCGAAGACTGGTTCTTGCATTTCCAGGACAAGCATGCCTATGGTCGCGTGGTTCATCTGCAACCAGCCCGTTGGGTGAACGACTGGCTTGTGATTGGCGATGACAAGGATGGCGACGGATGTGGCGACGCTGTGGAGCAATGGAAGAAGCCAAATCTGAAGGCATCTGAGAACGTACAACCGCAGGAGGACGACGATTTCAACAACACTGCACTGGGATTACAGTGGCAGTTTGAAGGTCCGTTCAGTCACTATTGGTATTTCTGCGACGCAAAGAAATCCAAGCTCCGTCTTTATGGCATCCAGCAACCTGAAGGATATAAGAATCTCGCTGACATGCAGAACACCCTGATGCAGAAGTTCCCTGCCGAGAACTTCACCGTGACATCCAAACTGAAGTTCATACCTAATCCTGGCAACAAGAACAAGGGTGAGGAAGCCGGATTCATCATCAAGGGTCAGGACTATGCAGCCATTAAGTTTGTCACCACAAAGGAGGGTTGCTTCCTGCGTTACGTCAACTGCAAGAACGCGATGAAGGGAGGCAAGGAGGAGACACTTGTTGAACTGCCTCTCACTCTCGTTGAACAAGAGAAGCCCTATACCCAGAAGTATGCCGTGGATGATATTCCTCAGCCTCGCCATGCCACTCAGGACATCTATGTGCGTGCCGTTGTGAAGAGTGCAGGTATTGGCAACGGCATCACCTCGTCGGCACAGTTCTACTATAGTCTCGACGGCAAGAAATACGTGAAGCTCGGCTCTCCATTCAAAGTGAAGGAAGGCAAGTGGATAGGAGCCAAGGTCGGCTATTTCAACTGCCGCTCGTCTGTTAGCAACGACGCAGCCTTCTTGGACGTTGATTGGATAAAGTTTACGAAATAAAAAGTTGAGGCGGCACCCTTGCGGATGCCGCCTCATAATTTATGATCTGCTTAAACAGATATATCAAGTATAAAAGATGGTTATTACTTAATGTACTTCTTGCCCTTCTGGATGAGCAGACCGCTCTTAGCTGCGCGACCACCGAGGTTGTAGGTACGAGCGTCAAGGGCAACATTCTCCGGCCAGCGAGCCTTACCTGCTACCAAGTCAACGTATTTGTCAAGGTCAGGAGCGGCGAAGTCGAGATTAGTCCCATCAACTGTGATTTTTTCGATTTGTGCGTTTGGACTTGCTGCTCCAAGGATAAGTGCAGCGAGGAGTAATTGTTTTTTTTCGTAATGATAAATTCATTATCCTTAATTCCGCAACACTTTGATTTAACTTTATTTATAAGTTCCTGAGCAACAAAAAGTTGCTCAGGATTTTGCCATGTCAGATTTTTCACTTATCTTAGTGTTGCAAATCAAAACAAGCGTAAATCGTAACAAGACA
>JALFCW010000044.1 GCA_022771625.1 Prevotella sp. | reverse complement strand
GCAGTGCATGACAGCACATAGAGCCGATTATTTAGAACGAGAGATAATTAACAGAATTACACGAGCCGTGTGCGGTGAAAGTCGCATGCACGGTTCTTGAAGGGGAAAGCGGGGGAAACCCCGCAGACCTACTTAGAAAATAAAAAGATAATAATTATACGTTGGGTATTAAATTTAGGCATAATTAATTTAATATGCAAATAAAATTATGAAAATTTGCAGAATTTAGTATAAAAAGGATAATATTGCCACGTAGGGACAACATCTACAAAGCCTTAACCCTGTAAAATTCATATAACAATGCCCTATTCAGTTGACAAGTGGATGCCCTATTCAGTTGACATAAGGATACCCTGTTCTTATTACATTAAGATACCCTGTTCTTATTGCATAAAGCAAGGAAAACATGGATTTTGATTAGAAAAAGATTTCTGAAAGAGGTATCATGACAAAGTCACGCTCTTTCATGAGTGGATGCGGAAGGGTTAGTTCGGGAGTGTTGATGTGTAAATCATCATACATAAGGATATCGATGTCGATGATACGGTCGTGGTATTGTCCATCTACAGATTTGGCAGTGCGCCCCATGGCTCGCTCAATGTCTTGAGTGATAGTTAGAATATCCAACGGAGCAAGAGATGTGATACAGCGCACGGCAGCATTGACAAACGAGTTGTCTGATTCAAAGCCCCAGGGCTCCGTTACAAGGAGAGTTGACTGGCGGTCAACCTCGCCAATCAACTCTCCTATTCTCTTTATCGCCTCGCGGATATTTCCCTCCTTGTCGCCAAGGTTGGAACCGAGACTAAAATACACCTTATGCTTCATTCAATATTTCATAAATTAATCATCAAGGATAAGCATGGCATCGCCATAGCAACCGAAGCGGAAACCATTTTTCAGGGCCTTTTTGTATGCCTCTATAACAAGGTCATAACCTCCGAAGGCGGCTGTTGCCATCATCATTATCGACTCGGGATGATAGAAATTGGCAATCATCGAGTTGGCCAATCCATAATCATACGGAGGGAAGATAAACTTATTAGTCCATCCATCAAACTCCTTCAGTCGGCCGTCGGTTCCTACTGCTGTTTCTGTTGCTCTGGCAGTACTTACTCCCACAACACACACGCGACGCCCCTCATCCTTTGTCTTGTTAACCAATTTACAAGCCTCCTTGCCTATTTTCATCTGCTCGGAGTTCATCTTGTGCTTCGACAGGTCTTCCACCTCAATCGGGTCGAAGCAACCAAGTCCACAATGAAGAGTGACATAAGCAAAGTTTATACCTCTGATTTCCATCATCTTCATCATCTCGCGACTGAAATGAAGACCAGTGGCAGGAGCAGTGACAGCACCCTCGTTCTTGGCATAGATAGTCTGGAAATTGTTCATGTCATCGGGAGTGGCAGGGCGGCGGTCAATGATATATCGTGGCAGCGGTGCCTCACCAAGACCATATAGTTCACTCTTAAACTGCTCGTGGGGGCAGTCGTAGAGGAATCGGAGTGTACGTCCGCGACTGGTGGTATTGTCAATAACCTCCGCCACCATTGGTCCGTCTCCATCAAAGAAGAGTTTGTTGCCAATACGAATCTTGCGTGCCGGTTCTACCAGTACGTCCCAGAGACGGAACTCCGCATTCAGTTCCCTCAGCAGGAACACCTCTATCTTGGCGTCGGTTTTCTCCTTTGTACCATAAAGGCGTGCAGGAAATACCGCAGTGTCGTTGAATACAAAAGTATCGCCTTCGTCGAAGTATTTGATGGCATCACGGAATGTCATGAATACACCATTACCATCAGCACCTTTTACCTCCTTGCCGTCTTCGTCAGTCTTATACATCTCAATCTTCTGACTCTTGCGGTGGAGCACCATCAATCTACATTCATCACGGCGGTAAATCTTGTCAACCGAACCGTCGTCATTCGTAAATGCCTTGTAGGGTGGCTCAAGGGCCACCTGATCTTCCGGCAAATTAAAACCAAATTCTGATAACTTCATTATATCTTAATGATTCTTTAATCTTTCAATTTTCAACCTTCAATCTTTCAATCTGCTCAAGCCACTCTGGCACATCATCAAGCTTTACGCAATCTTCTATTTTGATGTCACCCAATCGAGTGCGACATAGTGACGTGAGATATGCTCCGCTACCGAGAGCCTCTCCGATGTCGCGAGCCAAGGCACGGATATATGTACCTTTTCCGCACACCACCCTAATACTTGCCTGCATCTTCTCGGGATTGAAATCTGTGAGTTCTATCTCGTCGATGTGCAACGTCTTGGGTTTGAGCTCTACATCTTTACCCTTACGCATGAGCTTATAAGCCCGGTCGCCTCCCACCTTGCATGCCGAATAAGCTGGCGGCACTTGTTGGATATCACCCACAAAGAGTTTTAGTTTCTCCTCTATCAACTCTCGGGTTATATGCTCCGTGGGGAAGGTGGCGTCCACCTCATGCTCCATATCGTAGCTTGGAGTAGTGGCACCGAGTTGAAGAGTGGCTGTATATTCCTTGGTGTGGTATTGCAGTCGCTCTATCTCCTTGGTTTTCTTACCAGTACAGAGTATGAGTACACCAGTAGCCAATGGGTCGAGCGTACCGGCATGCCCTGTTTTCACCCTCTTCACTCCCTCCTTCTGCGAGATGAGATAGCGCACACGCGCCAATGCCCCAAAACTCGACATACGATAAGGCTTGTTAAGATAAATATATTCTCCTTCTATGAAATTCATCCGTTATACCATTTCAAGTGAGTTACCCATAAGAAGCCATATCAGGATAAGTCCTCCTACTATTATACGATACCATCCGAATGCCTTGAATCCATACTTTGTAACGTATGCTATGAAGAACTTTATGGCAAGCATAGCCACTATGAAAGCAACCACATTTCCCACTATAAGTGTAGTCATATTGTCAGTAATCATCTCGATGCCGCCGTCCTTAAGAAGCTTAAACATCTTATATAATGTGGCGGCAAACATTGTGGGAACAGCGAGGAAGAATGAGAACTCGGCAGCTGCCTTACGGGTAAGGCGCTGCGACATACCGCCCACGATTGTTGCCATAGAGCGCGACACACCAGGAATCATCGAGATACACTGGTATAATCCCACCATAAAGGCGCGGCGTTCGGTAAGTTTAGTTTTCTCACTGCCCTTGTTGAACAGTTTGTCGCAATAAAGCATGAATACACCACCAATGACCAATGTCACTGCCACTACCTCTACCCTTTCGAGCATGGCGTCGATGGCATCACTAAAAAGCAATCCCAACACTGCTGCCGGAATAAAGGCAACCAACAGTTTCCAATAGAAATCATATACATGCAAGAATTTCTTCAATGCATTGGAGCCTTCGGGAATGGGAGTTTTGTTAAGCTTGAAAAAGCGCTTCCAATACAAAACGACTACCGAAAGGATAGCACCAAACTGGATGATGAAGGTAAAAGCCTTGACAAACTCAGTGCTCTCCACGCCCAGGATGTTCTGTGCAATAATCATGTGACCTGTAGAAGAAACTGGAAGAAATTCCGTAAGTCCCTCTACAATTGCTATTACTATTGTTGATATTAAATCCATATCTATTAATACAAATTATATTTGAAATTAGTTCTTCGGCTTTCTGATGACTGCGTATATCATCGACACAAAACCAAGGAGGCATACCACTGGAGCCACCTTTATACGACGCACACTGAATATGTCGGGGTTATAGGCCGTTTCGTCGGAACTGCCACCACTCATTAGTATAAATCCCAATACCACCACTGCCATACCTACGGCAAGTAGTATGTAATTCATCTTGTCAAATGCCAAATTCTTCTTATCCATTTTTATTCTTAATTTAAATCTTATAGATCTCCCCTGCCGTCATTCTCAGGAACTTGTTGACTGATAAATACGAGCAAAATGCTGTAATCACAATTCCGAAGATAAAGACAGCGGCTCCCGTTATGGCAAGTTCCTTCCATGTCAGGATGGCCACTATACCTGGTTCAAACGAATATAATCCGTAGGCACAACCTGCAAGGGCGCCGCAAGCCAGTATGGCCGCGATAATTCCCACGAAGATGGTCTGCCTCATAAACGGCCAGCGAATGAATCCCCACGACGCTCCCACCAGTTTCATTGTGTGAATGAGGAAACGACGCGAATATACACTCAGTCGCACCGTATTGTTTATCAGCGAGAACGACACACACGTCAGCAGTACCGCCAAAGCCAGGAGGATGAGGTTTACTTTTCGTAGGTTATCGTTCACCTTGTCCATCAGGTCTTCTTGATATGCCACATCAATCACCTTGGGATTGGCTCTCAGTTCCTTGGCAATCCATTTCATTGAGTCGCGACTTACATAATCCGACTTCAACTGAATCTCAAGTGTAGCCACAAAGGGATTGAACCCCAAGAACTCCGAGGGATCGCTGCCCATAGCCTCACATTGCTCCTTCTGCGCCTGTTCCTTACTGATATAGTCGATATTACGAGAATAAGGGCGATGGTAAAGATCACGACACAACAAATGTGCTTGATTGACAGTTGTATTGTCACCAAGCATCACAGTCACCGTGAGATTCTCCTTGACGTAAGCCGACAGGTTGCGTGCCGTCAATACGGAGAACACTACCATACCCAAAAGAACAAGCACCAGCATGGTGCTTATACATAGAGTAATTACCTGCAGCCCATGTCTGCCGCTGGTCTTTTTTCTTTTTCTACTCATTTAATAAAAGTACATAGTACACCTAATTTCGGCGCAAAGGTACGAAATAAATTAAGAATTAAGAATGAAGAATGAAGATTTTTTCTAAAAAACAACGGGAATTTAGCTTTTTTAACCGTTAAAGGTCATATAATTCCTAATTCCTAATTCCTAATTCCTAATTTATCACTACCTTTGCACTCAAAAAAAAGATAGATATGAGTACTGTTATATACCCCTCGACCATCTTCGGGCCTATACATAGCCGTCGCCTTGGCGTGTCGCTTGGCATCAACTTGCTGCCACCCGACGGAAAGGTGTGCACCTTCGATTGTATCTACTGCGAATGTGGATTCAATGCCGACCATCGTCCTAAGTCAAAACTCCCCTCTCATGAGGATGTTATATCTTCTCTTGAGGAACGGCTACGGGATATGAAGGCAAACGGTCCACAACCTGATGTTCTTACCTTTGCGGGTAATGGTGAACCTACCTCCCATCCACAGTTTGCAGCCATCATGAAGGATGTCATACGTCTGCGCAACGAGTATTTCCCCAATGCCAAAGTATCTGTGTTGAGCAACTCCACATTCATCCATCGCCCCGATGTTCACGAGGCACTCATGAGTGTTGACAACAACATTCTCAAACTCGACACGATTGACCCTATATATATAAATAAGGTGGACCGCCCCACGGGCACATACGATGTTCAGCGTGTCATCGACGGTATGAAGTCGTTCAATGGTCATCTCATTATACAGACAATGTTTATGAAGGGCACTTACAATGGAGAGAGTGTTGACAACACCACCGACGAGTATGTTCTTCCCTGGCTTGAGACCGTGAGGGAGATAGCACCTCGCGAGGTTATGGTATATACAATCGACCGCGAGACTCCTGCCCACGGACTACTTAAAGCCTCCCACGAGGAACTTGATTCCATCCGCGACAGGGTCATGGCAATGGGTATTCCGTGCCAGGCATCGTATTAATAACAAAGGAAATTCTGACAATTTTGACAGAATTTCCTTTTTTCATTTAGATTTTCCGAAAATGGCAATCGTTTTTCCTTTGTTGTCATAGAGTGAAAAATAAAAATCTGTAACTTTGCACCCAGAAAAAGACAAGGCGCAAAAGATACAGACCACACAATTCATTATATATAATATCACAACCAATTATCACCGCAACGGTTACACGGAACTATTTTCAGACTCTGTCTGAAGGTTCCTGTATTCCGTTGGCGACATTCCCATTTCATCATGAAATCTACGATATAAGGTGCGGGTACTCGAGAATCCGCACAATTCAGCTATGGCATCCACGGTCTCCTCAGTATCGGTAAGCAGTGTCATTGCACGACGCAGGCGATAGTGGGTGATAAATTCACTTGTTGTCTTTCCATCTGCAAAGCGGGATATTATCCTGTCGATATATTTCCCGTTGGTAGCACATAGTTGTGCAAGTATATCCCTATTGCAATCAGGATTTGTATATGGCATCTGTTGTCCCTCCATAATATCGAGAAGTTTTGAATACAACAGTTGGTCATTATCCAGTCGTTCACTTGGAATCTGCAAAAACGTCTGCGCACTTATTCGTTCTGCCAGTTCCGTCTCCTTTGCCTGACGAATAAGAACCATGTTCTTTCGATTGAGTTTTTTCAGGACTACAAAATAAAAGAGGATTGCTACCGCAATAATGGCAATCAACGCTATTACGAATCTTACCTGAAAATTGCGGGTTTCCATCTCACGTTTCATTATTGAGATGGTTAATTCTTTTTGCAATTCATTGAGATTATTGATGTTCACCTCATTAATGGCTGCTTGCTTATTATCCATAGCCGAAGAATACAGGTCGTAGGCCTCGTTGCCACGTCCCAATCCACGCAGTATGCGGGCATGCTCAATGTCATGTGCCGTTTTTCGCGATATACTCTCGCCACTGTCTATTATCTTTCGCTGCTCATTGCTGTATTTCAATGCCGTTTCATAATCTTTTCTTCCAATAGCCAGTTGTATCTTATGTCCGAGGAGATACATATTATATCTGGATTTGTCTGCTTTAGATACTTTGCTATAGTCCTCTTCTAAAGATGAAATGCATTTCTCAAGACTGTCCCATTTATTCTCTGCCACATACATACCGGCTTCGAGCATACGAATAGTGAATCTGGCCGTGGATTTCTTTGCACTGTCATTTAGGCTATCAATAAGTTTGCTACACTTTGCCGTCATCTTTCGTTCCTCTGCAAATTCTTTTTTGTGTTCCAATGCCACCATATAACTGAGACAACATTGAATGAAAAGATAATTGCAGGCAGGACTAAGTGATTCGAAATAAGCAATAGCTCTTCTATAGAACTTGATGGCTTCATTGGTATTACCATAAAAATAAAGCTGTATATCACCCGACTCCAACAAGGCAAGAGCCTTCGCTATGGTATCATTGCCTGCTGCGGCCTTGGCACTGAAGATATTAGTGCGATTCACAATGTCAACAATCGAGGAACCTTCAGCAGCCGTGGTGAATTGATTGTAGTGGTTGATATAATAATCATCGTGACGCCTGTCATCACCTTTGTTACAGGCAATGACAAGCGTCACAGACAATAATATTATGAATGGTATGAATTTCTTCATAAGTTAAGTCTATTTGAAGACAATTCTACGTCGTCTTAGTGATGATACCAAGTTGCGTTCCCTCAAGGAACTTGACAATGGAGCGGATTTCCTTACTGTCGGGCACCTGTTCCTTTATCTGTCTAATGGCATCATGCGTACTGGTCTTGCCATGGAACACCAATCTATAGGCATTTGCGATATGGGTGATGATGTTGTCAGGAGTACCCGACGACTCAAGCAGTTTGACATTCAATCCGCCATAAGCCACGGGGTTGTGTGTGGCAACGATAAACGGCGGCACATCCTTGGAGATACGCACACCCGATGTGATGAGCGATCCTCCGCCGACGCGCACTCCCGGATTGATGATTACCGACGAGGAGAACATGATACCACTGGATATCACACAGTCGCCAGCCACCTTTGTACCATAACCAAATGTGCAATAGTCGCCTATCTTGGTGTCGTGCGACACATGCACGCCTTCCATAAAAAAGTTACGGTTGCCGATACGTGTCTGTCCGTCCTTGAAAGTGGCACGGTTGATAACCACATTCTCGCGGAAGATATTCTCATCGCCAATGACCAACTCAGTAGCGTCGCCACGATAATTAAAATCCTGCGGCTCGGCAGCCAAGACGGTATTCTGATATACCTTGTTGGCACGTCCCATCCTCACGCCATTCATGATAGAGGCATAGGGATAGATGACACAGTCGTCGCCTATGACGACATCGCCCTCGATATAGGCAAAGGGATAGATGGTAACGTTATTACCAATCTTCGCCTTCGGGTCGATATATGCTTTGTCACTAATCATAATTCTTACTCTTAATTATTAATTCTTAACTCTTAATTACTCCCTTCCTCCGCCAAGTGCAGAATACAGAGAAACCACTGCCTGCATCTTGTTGAAGTCGTCGGTCACTTGTGAGATCTGGGCATTGAGCAGATTGCTCTGTGCAGAGATTACCTCGAGATAGGTAGCTGAGCTCGACTTGAAGAGTTCGCGAGTCATATCAACATTCTTGGTGAGAACATCCACACGCTTGGCATCGAGTTTCGACATCTCATCTGAGGAGTTATACTGCACCAAGGCATTGCTCACCTCTGCTCCTGCCTGGAGAACGGCCTGCTGCCATGTGTTGAATGCCTGCTCCTGCTTATACTTGGCGACCTTCAAACCAGCAACGATTCGTCCGTTCTGGAAGATAGGCTGCACCAGACTTCCCACTGCCGACAAGAGCCACTTGCCTGGATTGACAATGCCGCCACCACTATTGTTGGTGAATGCTCCCGTACCGCTGATTGTTAACTGTGGATAGAAGTTGGAGCGTGCCTGCTGTGTGTCGTAGAAACATGAGGCAAGAGCCATCTCGGCATAGTGAACATCAGGACGGTTGGCAAGCAACTGTATTCCCACGCCTGTAGAGAACTCTGTAGGCAGCGACTGGTCGGCAAGTTTTCCGCGCACAATGGCCTGTGCCGGTTGTCCGAGTACAAGAGAGAGAGAGTTCTCAACCTCACGAATCTGACGCTTCATGTCGGCAATATTGGTGAGCACACCATAATGACTTGCCTCAGCACTCTGAACACTTGTTTCGTTGGCGCGTCCCAGTTCCTTCTGCAATTTCATTATGCGCCATGTGTCCTGGGTAAGCTCCGACATAGAGTTGAGAATCTCAAGCTGACGGTCGAGCATTAATAAGGTATAGTACATATTAGCCACATTGGTGATGAGCTTGGTCTTCACCACGATCTGATAGTCCTTCATACCGAGAAGCTGCATCTGTGTGCTGCGCTTTACATTGAGGATATTACCAAAGAGATCGACTGTCCACGATGCAGACACAGGCAGAGAGTAAACCTTGGTTGCCTTGTTGCCATCCCACTGCGAAATGGTTCCCTGGGGAGTGAATGCCACCGAAGGCAGGAAGGCCAACTTCGCCATTGAGAGCTGTGCCTCAACCATCTTGACATTGAGGGCACAGTTGAGGTAGTCGGTATTGTGTGCGAGTGCAGTCTCGATGAGAGACTGCAACTGCGGGTCGGTAAATACCTGACGCCACGGCAGATTGCCGAACGAGGTAGTATCCGCCACTGCGAGCGTGTCAGTGTCCGACTGCACGTCGCGTATGAGTCCTTGGGCGTTTACCTCAGGACGCTCGTATTTGTTGTATATCCCGCAGCTCGCAAGCAACAATGCTGAGGCTGCAAAGGGAAAAATATTTTTTATTTTCATAATTAATCAATAATCATTAATCAATAATCAGTCATCAATCACGCTTCTCCCTTGTCCTTCTTCTCTATCATCTTCTGGAGTTCGGCAGCAGCAAAGGGATTGGCAAACTGCTTGATTTCGGAATCCACATGAGCCTCGTCATCGGCAAACTTCATCGGAGAGAGACGCTCCTGCAACCACTGGAATACGGCAAAGAGAGCGGGCACGATGAACACCTGAAGCAATGTACCGAGAAGCATACCTCCCACGGCTGCGGCACCTAGAGTCTGGTTACCGTTCTTACCTACTCCCGATGCGAACATCAGAGGTAACAGACCGATGATCATCGCCAATGATGTCATAAGGATAGGACGCAGACGGGCTGCGGCTCCGAGGATGGCAGAATACTTGATTGCCATACCCATTCTACGACGCTCAAGGGCAAACTGTACGATAAGGATGGCATTCTTTGCCAAAAGTCCGATAAGCATGATGAGCGCAATCTGCATGTAGATGTCGTTGGAGTGACCGAAGAGCTGTGTGAAGATGAATGCTCCGGCAAGACCAAATGGTATGGAGAGGATAACAGCCAAAGGCAGGATGTAACTCTCATACTGAGCCGACAGGATAAGATATACGAACACGATACACATCACAAAGATGATGGCAGTGGAGTCGCTCGACTCACGCTCCGAACGCGTCAAACCAGAGTAGTCGATACCATAACCCTGGGGCAATACCTGCTCAGCAACCTCCTCGATGGCACGGATGGCGTCACCCGAAGAATAACCGGTGGCTGCCGACGCATTGACGTTGATGGCAGTGAAGAGGTTGAATCGGTTGACGTTGGAAGGTCCATATACTCGATGCAGATTACAGAACTCCTTGACAGGAGACATACCACCCGGAGTGCGAACATATATACTGTTGAGACCATCAGGACTCATACGGCTTGCCACATCTCCCTTGATCATTACTCGATAGAGTTTACCATAGGCATTCATGTTTGAGGCATATAGACCACCATAGTATCCCTGGAGTGTGGAGAGCACAGTGCTTGGCGCTATACCAGCCTGCTTACACTTGGCAACATCCACATCCACCATATACTGGGGATAGTTGGGGTTATAAGATGTCATAGCCTGTGCAATCTCCGGACGCTTGTTGAGCTCAGCAAGATAGTTCTTGGTAATCTCAAAGAACTTGTTGAGGTCGCCACCAGTCTTGTCCTGCATGGTGAAGGTTACACCGTTGGTCATACCGAAACCATTGATCATAGGCGGAGCGAAGGCAAGGATCTGTGCGTCCTTTATCTCGGCAGTCTGCTTGTAAATCATTCCGAGCACTGCTGTATTTGACATCGGGTTGAGGAAGAAACGCTTGATACCGTCGCCTTGCCACAATCCTGAGAGATTGTAGAAGAATCCGGCAGGACGCTCCTCAAATGGCTTCAACTTGATGATGAAGGTGGCCTGGTCGGAACCCTGACCTGCGATGAAGTTATATCCGAGGAGTCGCTCGCGGGTCTTGATGGCCGGGTTGGCAGCAAGTAGTTTGTCGATTTGCTCAACACACTCGCGAGTGCGTGCCTCACCAGTACCAGGAGCCATAGACACAGTACAGAAGAGCACACCATTATCCTCATCGGGCACAAGACCTGTCTTGGTGGTTGCCATAGTGATTACGAGTATCACAATACCGAGAGCCACGGTGACACCGGCGGCAATGCGGTGCTTGATAACATTCTCTACACCTTTCTTATATTTAGCCTGAATCCTCTCATACTGATAGTTGAATGCATCGTGGAAACGGTCAATAACCGACTTCTTGCCATGCTCTCCATCACTTGTGTGAGGTTTCAACAGAATGGCACAAAGGGCTGGCGACAATGTCAACGCGTTGAGCGCGGAGATAAGAATAGACACCGCCATGGTGATACCGAACACACGATAGAACGTACCGCTTGTACCGCCCATGAACGACACTGGCACGAACACGGCTGCCATCACAAGAGTAATAGAGATGATGGCTCCGGTAATCTCGTTCATCGCGTCGATAGATGCATTCAATGCACTCTTATATCCCTGGTCGAGCTTGGCGTGTACAGCCTCCACCACCACGATGGCGTCATCCACCACGATGGCAATGGCAAGCAGCAATGCCGAGAGCACAAGCAGGTTGATGGTGAATCCGAATATCCACAAGAAGAGGAACGTACCGATAAGTGCCACCGGCACGGCTATCATAGGAATAAGCGTTGAGCGGAAGTCCTGGAGGAACACATACACCACAAGGAACACCAGCAAGAGGGTGAGCACGAGGGTGAACACCACCTCCTCAATAGCAGCGAAGAGGAACTCCGTCACGTCCATGTTGATTTTATACTCCATACCCGGAGGGAACGACTTTGCCTGCTTCTCAAGCTCAGCCTTCACGTCGGCTGCAATCTGTGTGGCGTTGGAGCCTGCAATCTGTTGCACCATACCCATCACAGAGGGATGGCCGTTGTTCTTCATCGACACACTGTAGTCGAGACCACCAAGTTCTATCTTTGCCACATCCTTCAGACGGAGAGTCTGACCATTGGCATCCGAACGGATGATAATGTCGCCATACTCCTCAGGAGTCTTCAGACGTCCCTTGTAGCGCATCACATATTGGAACGACACCTCCGACTGCTCACCAAATTTACCAGGGGCAGCCTCGATGTTCTGCTCGGCAAGAGCTGCCGACACGTCGGATGGCATCATGTTATACTGCTTCATCTTGTCGGGCTGAAGCCATATACGCATTGAATAGGTCTTCATACCAGGCGACATCACTCCACCCACACCATTGATACGCTTGATGGCTGGGATGACGTTGATGTCGTTGTAGTTGGTGAGGAACTCGTCGTCATATCGTCCATCCTCAGAGGTGAGGGTAAACATGATAACGTTTGATGTCTGCTGCTTTGTGACAGTCACACCCACACGCGTTACCTCGGCAGGCAGAAGAGCCTGTGCCTGCGACACACGGTTCTGCACGTTCACGGCAGCCATGTCAGCATCGGCACCTTGCTTAAAATACACAGTGATAGAGGCCGAACCGTCGTTGGTGGCCTGTGAGGTCATGTATGTCATGTTCTCCACACCGTTGATACTCTCCTCAAGTGGAGTGATCACGGAGTTGAGCACTGTCTGTGCGTCAGCTCCCGTATAGGTGGTGCGCACCGAGATAGTAGGCGGAGCCACGTCGGGGAACTGCTCAATAGGCAGTGAAATGAGTCCGATAAGTCCGAGGATAACGAAGAATATCGATATCACGGTCGAGAGCACCGGACGCTTAATGAAATTTGTAAATGTCATAATTCTTAACTCTTAATTCTTAATCCTTAAGATTTACTTCTTACTGCTAAGAGCGTCAATAACTGCAGATGCTGAATTCTGTCCCTCACCGAGTTTAGCTGCATCATCAATCTTCTTCTGATACTGGGCCTCGGTGATAGGCTTAATCTCCATACCGTCCTGGAGCGAGGTGATACCCTTGGATACATAGCGATCGCCAGGCTTCAATCCATCGGTGACGATATAGTTGATACCGTCATCAATCGGAGCAACCTTGATTTCGCTATATTTCACCTTGTTATCCTTGCCTACGAGATAAACGAACTTCTTGTTCTGCACCTCAGAAGTGGCAACCTGCGGGATGATGATGGCATTGCTGTTGACATTGGGGATGACAATCTGACCGGCACCACCCGAACGGAGTTCGTGACGGGGATTGGCAAATCGGGCAATGAGAGACACCGTACCAGTATTGGCGTCAATCACACCACTTGCCTTAACCACCTTACCCGGCTCGCCATAAATACTGCCATCGGCAAGTTGGAGCTTAACAGCGGGGAAAGCAGCAAGAGCACCGCTTACGCCACCGGCATTCTTTGTCATATTGAGCATGTCCTTCTCAGTTACCGAGAAATACACCTCCATGGTATTGATATCAGATACTGTTGTAAGAGGCTCTGCACTTGAAGCACTTACGAGGGCACCCACCTTGAATGGCAGTGAACCGACAACACCGGAGGCAGGACTCTTTACATAGCAATAGCTGAGCATCTCCTCGGCAGAGGCAAGACCAGCCTTGGCTTGTGCCAACTGTGCCATAGCGGTGTTATATGTGTTCTCGGCAGTCTGCAATTCATATTGACCTACCACGTTAGCCTCAAACAATTTCTTAGAGTTATCAAATGTCAGTTTGGCTGTGGCAAGTTGAGCCTGGGCAGTATTCACCGCGGCCTTAGCCTGACGCATCTGAGCCTGATAAGTCTCATTGTCAATCACGAAAAGGAGCTGTCCGGCAGATACCGTCTGTCCTTCCTGAACACAAACCTTAGTAATGAATCCCGATACCTTCGGACGTATCTGCACGTCCTGGATACCTTTAATTGTTGCAGGATAAGTTGTTTGCAACTCTGTTCCCTCAGTGGCGACAGTACGCACGGCATACTCGTTGTCGGCGAAGTTGGGTTTACCGCCCGACTTACTTCCACATGATGCGAGCGAGATACCGAAAGCCGCCATCAATAAAATCTTTACTGTTTTCATACCTATTAAAAATATTACTATTTAATTGTTCTTGTCTATTTTTCTTAATTACATTAGAAATCCGAGTTTCGGAGTGCAAAGATACACATTATAATAATATAAAACTAAATATTATTGTTTATTTAACACTTCTTATTCCTATTTTTCATTCTCTCACCCCACTTTATTGCTATTTTCCCAATATTCTGTCCCATTTTTCCATATCATTAATCCCTAAATAAAAAATCCCCCCTTCGGATGAAATGTCCGGAGGGGGATTTCTGTATCTAAACCAGTCCCATCGACTTGGCCTTGTCCATAAGCAGCGCCATGAGGGGCTCGCGCTCATTGGGCACGAGGTTGTCGAGTACTGCATCCTTCATCACTTTTTTAAGCTCTCCCACTTCCCTGGATGGCTTTAGATGGAACATCTCCATTATCTCGTCGCCATCGATGACGGGTTGCAAGAGGCGCTTGTAGTCCTTTTCCTTGAGGTCGGCTATTTTTTCACGCACCATTCGGAAATTCTCAAGGAAGAGCTTTTTTCTTACCTCATTCTTCGACGTGATATCAGCCTCGCAGAGCAGCATAAGGTCGTCGATGTCATCACCGGCATCATTGATGAGACGACGAACTGCACTGTCGGTGACCTCCTCGTCAGCGATGGCAATGGGACGCATGTGGAGCTCCACCATCTTCTGCACAAACTTCATCTTCATGTCGAGGGGTAATGAAAGTCGTCGGAACATCGTAGGCACCATCTTTGCACCTACGAAATTATGATTGTAGAATGTCCAGGCTGAACCCTCAAGCCTTCGGCATTTGGCCTTGCCGATGTCATGAAGCAGGGCTCCCCAGCGCAGCCACAGGTTGTCGCTACGGCGGCATACATTGTCGAGCACCTCAAGAGTGTGATAGAAATTATTCTTGTGGGAAATACCGTTCTTTGTCTCAACAATGTCGAGGGCTGTAAGTTCGGGCATGATGAGTTGGAGAAGTCCGCAGCGATGGAGATCAACAAAACCACGACTGGGAGTGGGCGACATGAGAATCTTATTGAGTTCGTCCTTGATGCGCTCACCACTGATGATATTGATACGCTCGGCATTGCGCGAGAGGGCATCGAAGGTCTCGTCCTCGATCATGAAATTGAGTTGGGTTGCAAAGCGTACGCAACGCAACATGCGCAAGGGGTCGTCGGAGAAGGTGATGTCGGGGTCGAGCGGAGTGGCAATGATACCATCCTCGAGGTCGTATAATCCGTCGAAGGGATCAACGAGTTCGCCAAATCTCTCCTTATTCAGACAGATAGCCATGGCATTGATGGTGAAGTCGCGGCGGTTCTGATCGTCCTCGAGTGTACCATCCTCCACAACCGGTTTGCGGGAATCATGACTATAACTCTCCTTGCGAGCTCCTACAAACTCCACCTCGGTGTCAGAGAATTTCACCTGTGCAGTACCGAAATTGCGGAACACGGACAAATGGGCTTTCTTGCCCAACATCTCCTTGAGGCGCTGTGCCACCTGGATGCCGCTGCCCACCACCACTACGTCGATGTCGTTGGAGGGTCGTTCAAGAAATATGTCGCGCACATAACCGCCCACGACATAGCACTCAAGACCGAGGGCATCGGCTGCCTCGGATATCATGTGAAAGATTTTTTTGTCAAGAATTTGTGCTAACTCACTATCTGTATATAACTTCATCTTATAGGTCTATTTCTTATAAAAACGGATGCAAAGGTAAAGAGAAATTAGGAATTAGGAATGAGGAATTAGGAATTTATTCGTTAAAAAAGACTAAAAGACGTGGTTGTTTTTCTTTTTTTATTTATAAAAGATGTAAATTTGCATTTCGAAACATCACAATTAAATAAAATAATTCAATGAAAACAGCATTAACGGTATTACTATTATTGGCTGCGAGTATGACTGCAATGGCACATAACACCGCCTATGCCAATGATAATGAAAATGAGAGAGAATGGAAATTAGAATCAGTGGAGATAGAGCCCAGGCTCACCGTCACTGAGAAAGAATCATTATCGTTTGGCCTTAACGACAACTTGAATGTCAATCCTGAAATCAACAGGATGGCCACTTCGAACAGCACAAACGTCAAACCCTACACGTTCTTCCAGGACCAGACGTATGTGGGCATTCCATTGTTCTTGGCGGGTGTGATTGCCAAGAGCGAGAAGAGAAGTTTCAGGCAGAACACTGCCGACCTGAGAAACTCGCGCACCCGACTGCTCACGAATTTCCACAGTGAGATAGACAACTACACACAGTTTGCACCGGCAGTGCTCGCCTTGGGACTTAATGTGGCTGGCGTGGAAGGCCGCAGCAATCTCGGACGCTTTGCCGTTTCGTCGGCATTGGCATACGGTATCATGGCGGGCATAGTGAATCCCATTAAGTATGGGGCCAAGGAAATGCGCCCCGACGGCAGTACGCGCAACTCGTTCCCATCGGGACACACCGCCACGGCATTCGTGAGTGCCACCATCCTGCACAAGGAATACGGACTGACACGCTCGCCTTGGTATTCGATTGCGGGCTATGGTGTGGCAACTGCCACAGGAGTGATGCGCGTGTTGAACAACCGACACTGGGTGAGCGACGTGCTCTCGGGAGCCGGTATCGGTATCTTCTCAACCGAACTTGCATACGGTATCTCGGATATTATCTTCAAGGGCCACGGACTGAAGCGCGGATTCCTCAGCGACAAGAGCAATGCCGTAGAGAATCCCTCGTTCTTCAGCATATCCATGGGTATGGGTCTTGGAACGAGGAACATGACTTTCAGCGGAGAGGAATTGGGAGTGTTTGACGAGGAATACAACTCAAAGGACGTCAACCTGAAATTCGGTACTGCCACCGTGGTGGGTGCCGAGGGTGCATACTTCTTCAACAAATACATCGGTGTGGGCGGACGCCTGAGAATAAAGAGCAACCCTATCAAGGGATGGTCGCAGATAGCATCCGACGAGAAGAGCTCACTACTGGAAACGATAAGCGGACTCAAAGACGTAGAACTGCAAGAGTGGGTGGAAGGTTTCGACATCATGGTGGAGAGCGACCACATCACCGAGTTTGCCGGCGACTTGGGTCTATACTTCAACCTGCCGCTGTCGAGCCGTTTTGCCATCGGCACAAAGGCCCTCGTGGGACGAAGCGTGATACAGGACCTGGAGATCAGGGCTCACGCCTGGGGTAAGGCTCTCGACTTCAGCAAGATTGACGACGTGCAGAACGCATGGGGCAATGACTACGACTGCGACTGGGACTACATGACCGTGAGCGGAAACAACACCATGAAAGTGGGAACAGGCGTATCGCTCACCTACGCCTATAAGTCGAACTTCTCGTTTAAGGTGTTCCTCGACTACGACTACACCAAGAAGAACTATACCATGGAATACAGTCCCAACGAATTCCTGAAGAAAGCCATCGTGGGAGATGAAAACAACGAGCTATATAACGCCAAATCAAGCACCATCAGCAAGAAGATGAACAGCTTCGTGCTCGGAGGAGCATTCAGCGTAAGTTTTTAATGGATGAACATTATGAGAAGGATAGCAAGGATAATAATCTCACTTTTCATGGCATTGGCTGTGACAGGTGCAGCCGCACAGACATTCCGCGGCGAGACTAAGTATGACGGCAAGCACCACAACGAGGCAAGCGGCTACGTGCAGGCCGGCGACAACATCATCACCGGATTCTTCGCCGCCTTCAACGCCCACTACAAGTATCACTTCGACAAGAAATGGTCGGTGGAGGGTGCTACCGGCTATCAAACCGGCAAACAGCAACTGAGCCTGTATGCCAAGGGAGCATATCGTGAGAGTGACATGCCACAAGGACGGCAGGGTGGAATATGAGACTGTGAAGATGAACTACGTGAAGAAATAACTCTAAACGCTATACTATTATGAAGAACCATTTGATTTTGCCCATCTGCATAGCCGCGGCCCTGACCATGACGGCTTGCAGCAGCAACGACGCACAGAGAGCCGCCGAGAACATGCTCGTGAAGGCAGAGAAATATTTCAGCGAGGGCAGTTACGACCGCGCCAAGATAGCTATTGACTCACTGCGCAAGGTTTATCCTGGAGCGGTGGAGACGAGGAAGAAAGCCCTGAAACTATTCCAGGACATCTCACTGAAAGAAGCACAGGAAGACCTTGCCCTCACAGACAGTATCATGCAGAAAGTGGGGCTCGACTACAAGTATATCAAGGAAAAGGTTGAGAAGGACAAGGCCGAACTAAGGGCTACTGCCGAGGAACTCGAACTGCTCACCCGCACCAAGATGAAATACGACTCACTGAAGGTGAGATTCGACATGCAATGTGCCAAAATCAAATATATTCATAAAAAACAAAAAGAATAGCCACGTATTCTTGGTTGTTTAAATTAAAATATGTAACTTTGCACCCGAATATGGATACTAACAAGGAATTTGAAGCCATTATGGCAGAATGTCGCGAATTGTTTGCCAAGAAACTGCACGACTATGGTGCGTCGTGGCGCATCTTGCGTCCATCGTCGCTCACCGACCAGCTTTTCATCAAGGCCAAGCGTATAAGAAGCCTTGAGATAAAGAAGGAGTCGCTTGTGGGCGAAGGCATACGACCGGAATTCGTGGCACTCATCAACTATGGCATCGTAGGACTGATACAGACAGAGAAGGGATTTGCAGACACGGTGGATATCAGCGTGGAGGAAGCCCTCCAACTATATGACAGATATGCCCATGAGGCCCTTGAACTGATGAAGCGCAAAAACCACGACTACGACGAGGCGTGGCGCTCGATGAGAGTGAGCAGTTATACTGATTTTATCCTCACCAAGTTGCAGCGTATCAAGGAAATAGAAGACCTGGACGGCAAAACCCTTGTGAGCGAGGGTGTCGAAGGCAACTATATGGATATTATCAACTATGCGGTATTCGGCGCTATCAAACTTGGGTATTAACATTTGCCGCCTGGGGGTGGCAGTGACATTCATCCTCTCGGGATTTGTCAAGGCTGTTGACCCTATAGGCAGTCAGATAAAGATTGAGGACTATCTGTCGGCATGGCATGTGAGCCAATATATACCCGACATCCTCACCCTGTTGGCTTCGGTGGTGTTATCCGCCACAGAATTCACATTGGGCATGCTGCTGCTGTTTGCCATACGACGACGACTGGTAACACGGTTGGTTATGACATTTATGTCAGTGATGACGCCCCTCACCCTTTGGATAGCTTTAAGCAATCCGGTGAGCGACTGCGGCTGCTTTGGCGATGCGATAGTGCTAGGCAATTGGGAGACGTTCTTCAAGAATGTTGTCCTCACGGCTGCTACGACTGTGCTACTGCCAAATGCCATGAAGATGCCTAGACTGGTGAGTCTAGGAACACAGTGGTTGGTGATCAACTACACCATGCTGTTCATACTCGCCCTAGCGGGATATAGTCTGTATATCCTGCCGCCGTTGGACTTCCGCCCATACTATGTGGGAGCAGACATACGCAAGGGTATGGAGATACCCGAGGGGGCAGAGCAACCAAAGTTTGAGACGACATTCATACTGGAGAAGGACGGAGAGCGCAGGGAGTTTACACTCGACAACTATCCCGACTCCACATGGACATTCATAGACAGCCGCACAATTGAGGTGTCGAAGGGATATGTTCCGCCAATACATGATTTTTCGATTACGAGATGTGACAATGGCGAGGACATCACCGACGAGGTTATAGACAACAGAGGATACACGATGCTGCTTATTGCCCCGTATCTCGAAAAGTCGGACGATATGCAGTTTAATGACATCAACCGCATCTACGACTATGCCATAGAGAACAAGGTGTCTTTCTACTGCCTCACGGCGAGCGGCGAGAAGATGATAGAGAGATGGAAAGAGATGACGGGAGCAGAATATCCCTTCTGTCATACCGATGCCACCACCTTGCGCACCATTATCAGGAGCAGCCCCGGACTGGTGGTCATCCGCAACGGGCGCATCATTGGCAAATGGAGCCACAATGCACTTCCCGACGAGAGCATGACAAAGCATCCCATCAGCCGTTCGGAGATAGGGCATATGCCCGACAACCCCACAGCCGGACGCATAGCATGGATAGTGTCGTGGTTTGTTGTACCACTGTTCCTGCTCACATTAGCCGACAGGCTTTGGGCATGGACATCTTGGCTGAGACGTAAAGAAGAATCAAGTATTATATACAAACTTTTAAAAAAGAAAAGAAAAATGAGAAAGAAAATTGTAGCAGGCAACTGGAAGATGAACATGAACCTGCAGGATGGCATTGCTCTTGCAAAGGAGCTTAACGAGACTTTAACGGCTGAAAAGCCCAACTGTGGTGTAGTTATCTGCACTCCGTTCATTCATCTGGCAAGCATTGCCCAGTTCCTCAATCAGGACATCATCGGTCTGGGTGCCGAGAACTGCGCTGACAAGGAGAAGGGTGCCTACACTGGTGAGGTATCTGCCGAAATGGTAAAGAGCACTGGTGCCCAGTATGTTATCCTCGGCCACTCTGAGCGTCGCGAGTATTACAAGGAGACTCCCGAGATTCTCAAGGAGAAGGTTCTGTTGGCACTCAAGAACGGACTGAAGGTAATCTTCTGCATCGGTGAGAGCTTGGCAGAGCGCGAGGCTAACAAGCAGAACGAGGTGTGCAAGGCAGAGCTTGAGGGCAGTGTATTCAACCTCACTGCTGAGGAGTTCAAGAATATCGTTATTGCATACGAGCCTATCTGGGCCATTGGTACCGGTAAGACTGCCACTGCCGACCAGGCTGAGGAGATCCACGCCTTCATCCGCAGCTGCGTAGCAGAGAAGTATGGCGAGGCTGTTGCCGACGAGACATCTATCCTCTATGGTGGTAGCTGCAAGGCCAGCAACGCTCCTGAGTTGTTTGCAAAGCCCGACATCGACGGTGGACTCATTGGTGGCGCATCTCTCAAGGCTGCCGACTTCAAGGGTATCATCGATGCTTGGAAGAAGTAACTAAATTATTAAAAACACAGAGTCACAGAGACACAGAGTTGATCTTGAATCTCTTAAAAATAGTACTCCGTGACTCCGTGTCTCTGTGTTTCAAACTAAAAAAGTATAGATGAAAAGAATTGCCATTATTGCCATATTGACAGTGCTGTGTATAAGCGGAGCACAGGCTCAGACTTTCCTCGACAGGCTTAAAAAACCTACCAAGGACAAGGCTGTCGTAACCATTACCCAAGATGCTGCTATCGACAAGCTCGTCAATGGCAATAATGCTACCAACGCCACTATCGGAATAAGGAAAGACCCAACCAGTAACACAAAGAAGAAGAACGCGGCATCCAATACTGCAACATCTAATGCGACATCCAATACTGCAACGCCTTCTTCAAATACCTCAGCATCTCATGCTTCATCCACCGAGGAGCCAGATATGAGTAAGAAGGTGATGAAGAACAGCTACAAGGTGACAGGCTACAGGGTGCAGGCATTTGCCGGCGGCAACACTCGCAACGACCGCCGTACGGCAGAGACTGTGGGCAACAACATCAAACGTCGATTCCCAGAGCAACCCATCTATGTGCATTTCTACTCACCAAGATGGATATGCCGAGTGGGTAATTTCCGCACTTACGAGGAGGCTCATGCCATGCTATTAGAAATCAGGGAGATGGGATATAAGCAGGCATCGATAGTGAAAGGCAAAATCAGTGTACAATACTAAATGAATCCAGAAACAGAATATCGTGACGGTCTCGAGCAGTTGGCGTCACACTACAAGGACATACTCCAACTGCTCGGCGAAGACCCTCAGCGCGAGGGACTTGAAAAGACTCCAATGCGCGTGGCAAAGGCTATGCAAGTTTTGACACGCGGATATAAGATGGATGCACACAAAGTGCTCACTGACGCACTCTTCAAGGAAGACTACAGTCAGATGGTTATAGTGAAGGACATTGACTTCTTCTCGTTATGCGAGCACCACATGCTTCCGTTCTATGGTAAGGTTCACGTTGCATATATCCCCAACGGATACATTACGGGATTGAGCAAGATAGCCAGGGTTGTTGACATCTTCTCCCACCGACTGCAGGTGCAGGAGAGAATGACCCTACAGATTAAAGAGTGCATCGAAGAGACTCTTCATCCATTGGGCGTGATGGTTGTGGTAGAAGCAAAACACATGTGTATGCAGATGCGAGGTGTTGAGAAACAGAATTCCATCACTACCACAAGCGACTTCAGCGGTGCATTCAACCAGGCAAAAACCCGACAGGAGTTTATGAACCTAATACATAACCACAATTAAAACTAGATAACCAAAAACCAAAGGTATATGAACAACGGAATGAACAACGGAATGAACACCGGAATGCAAACAAACAAGAGCGAATACCACAAGGATACGCTCGCATCAGAGCTTAGGAAGAGTTGCCTCAGCAAACTGATAATGCTGGTGGCAGTAATATTGTTGCTCCTTTTGGCAGCTAAGATGACCATCCCCTCTGATGAACAGATGATGTACGGCACTCTTGATGGTGTATGCCAGTGCATACAGAAGAGTCATGGAGTGCCTGGTGACAAGTCGGATGACATTGTGCGCAATACCATCGCCTCGGTAAGCCACGAGACCGACACTCTGAAGAAGGACACTATCTTGGCTGATTTCAAGAAGTTCAATCGTATTGAGATCTACCATCACACGTTCTTCTCCACAGCTTACATTATCAGCAACTTCAACTCGCGTGGAGCTCGTGCTGCCATTGGTCTTTTCGGAATGGTGATACCCACTGTCAACTTTAATGATTTCGTACTGCGCAATGGTCCTATACGCAAGGAATACAACCAGCGTATCATCAGGCAGACAATCACATCTGACACGTATTTGGGCGACAATCCCGACCTCGGCAATACCTATAATACATTCGAAGGAGGAGGCAGTCCTGACTAACGCCTACTCCTGAAGAATTCTTTCATTAGCTCGGAGCATTCTGCTTCGAGCACTCCTCCTATGACTTCTGCCTTAGGGTGGATGGCTTGTGGCGCAAAGCGTTGAAATCCTCTTTTCTCGTCGGCAGCTCCATATACAATACGAGGAATCTGTGCCCAACCGATGGCTCCGGCACACATCACGCATGGCTCTACAGTGACATAGAGAGTACATTCAGTGAGATACTTTCCACCGAGGGTATTGGCAGCTGAAGTGATAGCTTGCATTTCGGCATGTGCGGTAACATCACAAAGTGTCTCTGTGAGATTGTGAGCACGAGATATAATCCGGTCACGACACACAACGATGGCGCCTACTGGTATTTCGCCTGCCTTGTATGCTTCCTGCGCCTCGGCAATGGCCTTGCGCATATAGTTTTCATCTTTTCGTATCTGATCTTGTTGTTCCATGGGGACAAAGGTAATACTTTTTGTTGAATAATCCAAAGAAATAAATGAAAATAAGACAAACTGATTTCAATTATGAGGTGAGAAAACTGGAAGTCATCGACTCCACTAACAATTATCTGCGCCCCATCTCTCTTCCTGACGACACTGATTTTCTGTATGTCACATCTGAGTATCAGACAGCCGGCAAAGGACAGGGAGGTAATCATTGGGAGAGCGAAAGAGGGGAAAACCTGCTATTCAGTGTGAAGTGTAAACCATGGAGAGTGAAAGCCTCTGAGCAGTTTATTCTGCTTCAGACGGTGTCAGTGGCAGTATGCAAGGCATTAAGCAGGATATTGAATAAACAATGTATGATAAAATGGCCCAACGACATATACTATGGCGACAAAAAACTAAGCGGCACTCTTTCGGAATGTACACTTCACAACATATGGATAAATGAGTTTATTGCCGGTGTTGGCATAAATGTAAATCAGTTGGCATTTCATAGCGATGCACCCAATCCTGTATCTATGGCAAATATCTCGGGACATACATTCGACCGCAATGCCCTACTCGATGATATAGCAAAGGAAATTAGTCATTGGTTTGAATATATAACCAATGAAGACATGGACACTGTCAGGACAGAATACGAAAGTCTTCTTTATCGCCACACAGGCATACACAAATACCGCGACAAGGATGGAGTATTTGATGCGAGCTATGAGGAAATCCTTCCAAATGGCCATCTCATACTCCGACGCACCGATGGCATCCTCTCGGAATATGAATTCAAGGAAGTGAAATTTCTAATCCCTATTTCTCCTCGACAAAGTCAACGTATTCTCCCTCATCATCAGCAATAATCTGACGATTGGCGACGTTGGCATCACGCGTGTCAACAATAATCTCCTGCTGGTTGGCTCGTTGATTATTTGTAGTGCGGGAATGGGAATAAGACGTAGTCGTGCCTCGGAAGCTATACTGATTAGAGTGGCGACGCACGTTGTCGGCTTCATCAAAGTTATCATCATCATCATATCCGCCCTTGCGAATACGCCTTACAATCGACAACACGAAGTTTACAGCTATCAAGAGAATGATAGCAGCGATGATTATAATCAAAACTATTATTAACAATAGTCCCTTAAGCATTTTTCTTTGTAGTTAAGAAAGAAAGACAAATATACCATGAAATAATCACCGAGATTCCAGATATGCCGAAGATGAGCAATATGGGCAGACAGGAAATCAAAAACACATATTTCACCTTGTTATCACGCCATCCCCAATGCTTAAACTTCAGTGCGAACATCGGTATCTCAGCCACGAGAAGCCAACTGCTGACAAATACTAAGATAATCAGCAAGTAGATATAATATGAATTTTCATCAAATACATTCTCATTTCCTACGATGAGTGCTCCCCAGAAGAGAGCATTTGCAGGCGTGGGCAATCCGATGAACGATGTTGTCTGACGCTCATCAAGATTAAACTTTGCAAGTCGGAGAGCTGAAAAGGCTGCCATCACGAAAGGGACATAGGGGATAGCAAAAGCCAATGTCTCGTTCCATCCCGACTTACTGAGGGTTAACAATAGAGTGTATATCATCGACGATGGTGCCACTCCGAAGGTAACCACATCGGCAAGCGAATCAAGTTCCTTGCCGATGGGAGATGAAACACCAAGCAGTCGGGCACTCATACCGTCGAAGAAGTCGAAAACGGCTCCAACAACGATAAATGTCAATGCCATAGTATAATTAGCACTGAGGGCGAAGACGATAGCAATACATCCCGAGATAAGATTGCATGACGTCAACGTATTAGGAATATGTTTAGTTACAATGTTTGCCATTACACCTTATTAATATATATAACCTCTTCAATTTTCAATCTTCAATCTTCAATCTTCAATTTTCAATCTTCAAGAGGGCAGTTTTGCAAGGACAGTGAGGTCACCAGTAGTTGACTGTCCCATCTTCACGCACACCTCACTACCGATAGGCAAGAAGACATCCACGCGCGAACCTAATTTGATAAATCCAAGGTGCTCGTCGATATAACACTCCTCACCCTCCTTGGCATACGTAACAATACGTCGTGCCATTGCACCAGCAATCTGACGGCAAAGAATATCCTCGCCCTCAGGAGTAGTGATAAGAACATCGGCGTGCTCGTTTTCCTCGCTGGCTTTCGGTAGCCATGCCTTATGATAATTACCATCCTTGTGCACCACCTTCTTCACCTTTCCGTCAACCGGAAACCAATTGGCATGCACATTAAACAAACTCATGAAGATAGATATCATAAGACGTTTCTCATGGAAATACTCGTTTTCCATGACTTCCTCAATCACTACAATCTTTCCGTCGGCAGGAGCCACAACAACACGCTCTGTATCTCCCTCGAAATACCGTATCGGACAACGGTAAAAATTCAACACAACAAGCCATGCCGCACCGAAAATCAGTGCGAACGACCAGAACGGGATCTTATTATCCACGAAATGATAGAGCAGATAAGCAACTAAACCTATTGCCAAAACGCTGTAAATCAGTGTATCGGTGCCTTCACGATGGATGCGGATCTTTTTCAGTTTTTTTATTCTTCTTCCCATGGGTATCTATAAGGATTGATTTAAATCTCTGCAAAGGTAGTGTTTTTTTTGCGAATAAACAAACTTTTTGGCAATTTCTTTTGGTTATGTCATAAAAATGACGTAACTTTGGACTCGATTTCACATAAAATGCTAAAAAATATGCAAGATTTCGTACATCTTCATGTACATACATACTACTCGATACTCGACGGACAATCGAGTATTTCACGACTCGTTGACAAGGCTATTGGCAACGGAATGAAGGGTATGGCTATAACCGACCACGGCGATATGTTTGGCATCAAGGAGTTCTTCGACTACTGCAATGGTGTCAATGGCAAGAGAGCCAAGGAAGGTCTTGAGCCATTCAAACCAATCTTCGGTTGCGAGATGTATGTGGCTCGCCATCGCAAGGAGGACAAGGTGAAGGAGAATGGTGACCGCAGCGGTTACCACCTTATTGTATTAGCAAAGAACTACAAAGGATATAAAAACCTCATCAAACTGGTGTCTAACTCATGGATTGACGGATTCTATGGTAGGCCCCGTACCGACCGTGCCGACCTTGAGCGCTATCATGAGGGACTTATTATCTGTTCGGCATGTATTGGTGGCGAGGTGCCCAAGAAGATTATCAACGACGACATCGAGGGTGCCCGCGAGGCAGTGCAGTGGTATCACAACCTCTTTGGCGACGACTATTATCTGGAACTGCAGCGCCATGAGGTGAAGGATCCCTCGCAACGAGCCAACCGCGAGACATTCCCCTTGCAGCAGAAGGCCAACAAGGTTCTGCTGGAATTAGCGAAGGAATATGGCGTCAAGGTGATATGCTCCAACGACGCCCACTTCGTAGATGAGGAGAATGCTGAAGCCCACGACCACCTTCTCTGTCTTTCCACAGGCAAGGACCTCGACGACCCCACCCGTATGCTCTACACCAAGCAGGAATGGTTTAAGACTCGCGAGGAGATGAACGATGTCTTCCAGGATATTCCCGAGGCTCTCAGCAACACTCTCGAGATTCTCGACAAGGTGGAGACATACGACATCGAGCATGCCCCCATCATGCCTTTCTTCCCCATTCCCGAGGAATTCGGCACAGAAGAGCAGTGGCGCGAGAAATTCACTCCCGAGCAGCTCTTCGACGAGTTTACGAGCGACGAAAACGGCGAAAACCAACTGCCACGCGAGGAGGGCGAAAAGAAAATAAAGAAGTTGGGTGGCATAGACAAACTATACCGCATAAAGTTTGAAGCCGACTATCTGGCAAAACTGGCATACGAAGGAGCAGAACGCCTCTACCCCACTCCCCTCACCGACGAGGTGAGCGAGCGTATTAAGTTTGAGCTCCATATAATGAAGACCATGGGATTCCCTGGTTACTTCCTTATCGTGCAGGACTTCATCAACTCCGCCCAACAGGAATTAGGAGTGATGGTAGGTCCAGGACGTGGATCTGCGGCAGGTTCGGTGGTTGCCTATTGTCTTGGCATCACCAAGATCGACCCTATCAAATACGACCTGCTGTTTGAGCGTTTCCTCAATCCCGACCGTATCTCTCTTCCCGATATTGACACCGACTTCGACGATGACGGACGAGGCAGGGTACTGGAATGGGTGGAGGAGAAATATGGACATGAAAACTGTGCCCATATCATCACCTATGGTACGATGGCTACCAAGAACTCCATAAAGGATGTGGCACGAGTGGAAAAATTGCCTCTCGATAAGGCCAACTACCTGTGCAAACTCATTCCAGACAAACTGCCCGACGGACTGAAGATGAACATCGGCAATGCCATCAAGTGCATACCCGAACTGAGGGAGGCAGAGGCAAGTGCCGACCCGAAGTTGCGCAACACGATGGAATATGCGAAGATGCTCGAAGGCACTGTGAGAGGCACTGGTATCCATGCATGCGGATTCATCATCTGCCGCGACCCTATCAGCGACTGGGTTCCTGTATCTGTGGCAGAAGACAAGAACGACCCAGGACATAAGCTCCACTGTACACAATACGACGGACACGTCATTGAATCAACAGGACTTATCAAGATGGACTTCCTCGGTCTTAAGACCTTGTCCATCCTCAAGGAGGCTGTGGAGAACATCCGTATCACCACAGGTAAGGTGATTGACCTCGACAAAATACCCATCGACGATGCCGACACCTACCGACTCTATGCCGAGGGACGCACCATCGGCACCTTCCAGTTTGAATCGCCTGGTATGCAGAAATACCTTCGCGAACTCCAACCAACGGTATTCGAGGACATCATCGCCATGAACGCCCTCTATCGTCCAGGTCCTATGGATTATATCCCCTCGTTTATTGCACGCAAGAACGGTCGCGAGGAGATAAAGTATGACATCCCCTGCATGGAGAAATATCTGAAGGACACCTACGGAATCACCGTATATCAAGAGCAGGTGATGCTTCTGTCGCGCCAGTTGGCAGATTTCACTCGCGGTGAGAGCGACGCCCTGCGCAAGGCTATGGGTAAGAAGAAAAAGGCTATCGTAGATGCCATGAAACCCAAGTTTATCGAGGGTGGAAAGAAAAACGGTCACGACCCTGCCGTACTTGAAAAGATATGGGGCGACTGGGAGAAATTCGCCTCCTACGCCTTCAACAAGAGTCACGCCACATGCTATTCGTGGGTGGCATATCAGACGGCCTATCTTAAGGCCCACCATCCAGCCGAGTATATGGCAGCCGTGATGAGCCGCAACCTCGACAACATCACCGAAATCACGAAACTCATGGATGAATGTAAGGCCATGGGCATACCCACTCTCGGTCCTGACGTCAACGAGAGTTGGCAGAAGTTCTCAGCCAACCACCACGGTGAGATTCGTTTCGGTATCTCAGCCATCAAAAGTGTGGGTGGAGCAGCAGCAGATGTCATCATAGAGGAAAGAGAGAAGAACGGACCTTATAAGAATATCTTCGACTTCATCCAGCGTGTCAACCTCTCCGCCTGCAACCGCAAGTGTGTGGAGTCGCTCGTGCTCAGTGGAGGATTCGACAGCTTCGGCTCTATGAAACGCGAGGATTTCTTTGCTAAGAATACAAAGGGTGAGACATTCATCGAAACCCTCATAAGATATGGTCAGCTCTACCAAACAGAGATGGCACAGGCACGCAACTCGCTCTTCGGAGGAGACAACGCAGTGGAGATAGCCACTCCGCCCATCATCAAGGGCGAACAATGGAGCGACATCGAGCGCCTCAACAAAGAGCGCGAATACGTGGGTATCTATCTCTCCGCCCACCCTCTCGATGAATATCGAATTGTGCTCGACAACCTGTGCAACACCAAATGCGCCGAGCTCAACGACTTAAGCACTCTGTCCGACCGCGAGGATATCATCTTAGGTGGTATAGTCACAAGCATGCAGCAAAAATACACCAAAAGCGGCAAACCGTGCGGCTTTGTCAATATAGAGGATTACAATGGCACTGGCCAACTTGCCTTCTTCGGTGAGGACTGGGGAAAATGGAACGGTATGCTTATCGTGGGATCGTCGGTGTATATCACAGCCAAGTGTGTGCCTCGTTTCCGCGACAGCAATCTCTACGACCTGAAGGTGCAGAACATCGAATATCTGCCTACTGTCAAGGAGCGCTCCATCGACCGGTTCACCATCAATATTACCACTGATGATCTCGACTCACTGGTTGTTGAGGAGCTGAACCAGATTATCCGCGAGCATCCGGGCAAGACGAAATTGTTCTTCCAGTTGCATGACCGCAAGGGGAACAATCATGTTCTGCTGAAGAGTCGCACCCACGAGATTGACGTGAGACAAGACCTCATAAAATTCATAGAAAATCACGATTTTTTAGATTACAATATAAATTAATAAATTAAATAAATTAATAATTTCATTATGGAAGTAAAAATTACAAACGAAAATTACGAGAGCTACAAGAATGGCAACCTGCCATTGGTTATTGACTTTTGGGCAACATGGTGCGGTCCTTGCCGTATGGTTGCTCCTATCATCGAGGAACTTGCCAATGAATATGACGGTAAGGTGACTGTTGGAAAATGCGACGTTGAGGAGGCAGACGATATCGCT
>JALFCW010000033.1 GCA_022771625.1 Prevotella sp. | reverse complement strand
GTTCAATACTGTTGGTCAAGAGGCTCTTGCCGAGTATCGGAAAGAAAATGGCGAGCAACCTGTTTCTCGCTATAAACGGTACGCAGATGAAGAGCTTGACAAACGGCTGAAGAACCCACAGATAGAAGGTAACGTGTTACTTGTTGACATGGATAATGTTCCTCGTCTTGTCACTTTACCGCAATCAGTTATCGAAGCATACAATGAGGGAGCCTTGACTGTGAACACGATTGCCAACCGCATACTTGCCAAAGCAGACCAAGCAACAATATCCAACAGACAGGATTTGCGCAATGCCTCAGAAAGCTATGAGCAAAAACAAGAGCGCGAACAAGTCAGAGGAATACGATAAACATTTCAAACCATTAAACGATACGATATTATGGCAGAAGAAAACATCAACAAAAAAACAGGTGCAGAGCGACAAGCGGAAGTCTTAGTTGCAGCCCTTGAAAGAGCTAACAAGAATGGAGGCACCTTGCTTAATGCAGGGCAAAAGGCGATGCCTCAGTTCTATGACAAGACATTACGGATTACTCCAGTCAATGCGCTTATCATGGCCATGCACAGTGACAATGGCGAGTTCAAGACCAACAGCTACACGATGTTCAATGAAACCCATGACCGCAGTGAGGCCGTGAAGAAAGGACAGAAAGGAGTCCCTTTCGTTTGGCAGAACCTCAACCAGTACGTCAACAAAGACAATGCGGAGGATAAAATCAGCCGTGCAGAATACAATTCTCTCGCAGATGCAGAAAAAGCGAAGTACAAGGTTAATCCTCGTGAGGATGTGTATACGGTCTTTAACATAGACCAAACCACCATGTCCCATGTTCATAAGGAAGAATACGCCAAGCAGGTGGAGCAGTTTGGAGCAAACAGACCGACAGATGAAAAGCTTCTTCGAATGGATGTCAACAAGTTCATCCAGAGTATGAAGGACAATCTCGTCCCTATCCGCAAGGATGCCACTGGTATTGCACATTATGATAGCAAAAAAGACACATTACACATCCCTGCTCAGAAGGATTTTCCTTCGTATGCAGACTATGTGCAAGAGGTAACCCGGCAGATTGTTCATGCGACTGGAGTTCCACAACGCTTGGGACGAGAAGGACTTTCCGTCGATGGCGTAAAGACACCGTCAGAAGTACAGCAACATATGGAAATGCTTGTGGAAGAGCTTGCATCTGCACACAGAATGCTTGAATTGGGCATGACAGCGAAGATGCGTCCACAAACCATTGAGCATTTGCCAACTATCATTTCCGAACTGAAAGCGGATCCGACGATGGCGCAAAAGGTCCTCCATGACGTGAACCGCACAGTTGGGATGATAAAGAAGGCTGAGAATGGAGAAAAAATCAAACTCATCGAGAAGCCTTCTGAAAAACGCCAACAGGCATGGGCTTCACAATTTCCTATCGACAAGGTTCCATCAACCTTTACACAGATCTCAATGTTGAAGGACGATGAAGGCAAGTGGACACTTGCTGCAAAGCCTGAGAACGCCCGTACTTTTGCTGTTCATCCCAGTCGTGAGGATGTCAGCCTGTATTTTGACATGATGAAGAATGACCATGATGAGACTCATGTGAATGAATTCAAAACCCAGTTCGCTCAGAAATACTACTCAGTAGTGGCAGCTACTCCCGAAAAGGAAGCCAACATCTTTAGAAGTAATGCCTCACAAGATGCGTTAGACCTTATCAGCAAGGTCAATGCCTTTAAGACAAAGGACAACAAAATTCTGCTTGTTGCCACCATCGGTGATGAGAAGCAGAAGTCCGTGCAGATAAGCCAGTCGCAATGGCAAAGAATGTGGCTTGCTGATGACAAGCAGGACTATAAGACACACCTCGCAGCCATTCTGTATTCTGATGTCCTTGCAGGAAAACTGGAGGAGATGAAGCGTTCTGTCTCTCCTGACGTGGAGGGTACTCAGCTCCATGAGGAGAATGAGCACCGTGAATACCACGAGGAGGAGAAACGACAGCAACAGCAGATGTCAAATGTACCCCCGATCATCAAGCAATACAATGATTTGAAGCAAAAGCACCCAGATGCATTATTGCTTTTCCGTTGTGGTGATTTCTATGAAACCTACAAGGAGGACGCGGTAAAGGCCTCCAATATCTTAGGTATCACGCTCACAAAGCACAGCAAGCGTATGGATGAGGAAGGAAAGCCGTTAAAGATGGCCGGTTTTCCATATCATGCCCTCGATACTTACCTTCCCAAGCTTATCAGAGCAGGAGAACGAGTTGCCATTTGTGACCAGTTGGAATCTCCAAGACAGAAAACCTCACAGCAGGAGGAAAACAAGCCAGAAGCCAAGCAAGAGGTTAAGGAAGTTGTCTCCGCTCAGAAAGAGGAGCGTCATGGTATGCACAGATAAAGCAGTATGATATGACATCATCAAGACAGCAATATATAGAACGATATGCAGAGTATGCTATGGAGCAGATGCGGCGATATGGCATACCTGCATCCATAACTCTTGCCCAGGGCATCATCGAGTCTGCCGATGGCAAAAGTACATTGGCAAACACTGCCAACAATCATTTCGGCGTAAAAGGTACATATAATGGGAACTATGTCTTGGCAGACGATGACAAGCCAAACGAGAAGTTCAAGAAGTATGACAATGTTGGGCAAAGCTATGAAGACCATTCCAAGGTACTCATGGCACAGCGATACCAACAATATGTCAGAAATCTGTCTCCCGATGACTATAAAGGTTGGGCTGCAGGTATCAAGAAGGGCGGTTATGCGTCTGCGAGTAACTATGTGTCCACTGTGGTTAATGTCATCGAAGGTGCAAAGCTCCAACGTTTTGACAAAATGGTGATACAACAGATGAATGCCGAGGGAAAGCAGTTCGGTGTTCAGTCCAACCCATTGTCAAACAATGAAGGTGCAAAAGCCAAAGCTACTGGAATGAATTTGCCACAATCAAGTTACAGTATGCCGGTACAGCGCAGGGATTTCATGCTCATTACTTCACCTTACGGTCAACGCGAAGATCCTATAAACAAAGGCAAAACGCAGATACACCACGGCATAGACATCAAGACCAATAAGGACAATGTCCTTGCCACAGAAAACAATGGCGTGGTTGTCGGTGTCGACCATCGAACTACAACTGGTGGCGGTAAAACCGTTACGGTGGAGTATGCTCGTGAAGACGGAACTAAAACAAGAGTGCAATACATGCATCTTAGTGAAATATCCGTCAAGAAAGGCGATACGGTCAATGCTGGTCAGAAGTTGGGTGTTTCGGGTAATACCGGCACACGAACCACTGGTGAGCATCTTCATTTTGGTGTCATTAACGTCTCGGCAGACAATAAGTTGCAATGGGTCAATCCAGCTGCCTACCTTGCAGAAATCAGTCAAAAGGGCAATCTTAATATCGAGGCACAGCATAACGGAAAGAACATACTTGCTGAATACATGACTGCCGGAACGAAATCAGTAAAAACCGACGAGCAAACACCGGAAAACTGGATGAGTAAACTCCTCGGCTCTGAAGATGCAGCCCTCGGCATTGAAGGTGGAGGTGACAAAGGTCTCTTGGGAAACCTTATGCAAATGTTCATGACATTGCTTATGCTTACCATCCAAATGGAGAACAAGAGTAAGGAAGAAAAGATGCAAGCGGTCAGTGATGCTGTTATCAATCGTCATATTGACATCAGCAGCTTTGTCCCCAACCTAAAGTCTGCTGTATTGAGCATCAATGACAAAGGAAATGCGGTTCTTGTCGTTAATGATGGCAAGAAGGAATACTCCCATGAATTGACCAATGCAGAGAAGAACAGTATCTCCAACATTCTTCAAAGCGACAGTGACGATACCACAAAGCGACAAAGGATTGGCTGCATTGTCAATGCCATAACATTCTCTTATCAGGCATCCAACAATTATGAGCAGATTGAAGCACAGCAACAATCCCAGCAACAGACCATTCAAAGAAGATAATAACAATCAAACTTACAAGATATGATTAAAGCAGAAGCAAATGTCATAGGTACGATAAAGCGCAGCGCAAATATTCGTACAGACAAGAACAACAATCCGTATTTGTCATTTGTAATGACAGTCGTTTTAACGGATGCTAAGACAACAAGTAAAAGCATCGATGTGTTTGTCTCGCTTCCAAACGCCAAGCAGGACGAGGCGCAGTCTTATGTTGAAGGACTGCGTGTGGCAGTAAACGGCAATTTGGACATCCGCAAGAAAGAAGACAATTTGAACTTCTATCTGACAGGCAACACCATAACTGCCCAGAATGTGGCTGAACTTGACTCTATTTCAGGTACACTCTCATTCCGTGGCTATCTGAAGAAAGAGAATATCTATCAGCAGAAGACAGACAAGAACGGTCATCCGTTCATCGTGTTCTCTGCCTATTCCTTGGAAAAGAACGGACAGGAGTATCTGAGCACATGGGTTAATTTCATGCGCTTCCCTGAAAAAGGCGCAGCAGTCGAGAGCATCATTCCTGATTGGATGCACTCCAAGGCACATGTGGACATAACCGGTGAATTGCAGGTTTCAGCCTACAATGACGTGGTAAGACTTTCTTGTCGTGTGCATGACATGACCGAATACATCAACACCCAACAGTAAAGCAGAGCGTATGAAAAAGAATACATACAATACCGATGGGCTTAGTGCGGAAGACCGCGCTTTGAACACCTTTGCGGAACTTATGATAGAAAAGATCCGCAACTTGCAGGAAGATTGGAAGAAGCCCTGGTTTTCACCGCAAGTAGCCCAACTGCCCAAAAACCTCAATGGTCGGAATTACAATGGCATGAACAGCATTGTTCTGATGCTCATGCAGGAAAAGAATGGATGGCAGACTTCCCGTTATGCCACCTTTGACCGCATTGTAAGTCTGAACTTCACAAAAGATAAAGATGGCAAGAAGGCAGCTGTTGACGAGAACGGCAACAAACTCCCTCGTGTTGGCATCAACAAAGGAGAAAAGAGCACCCCGGTTATGCTGACCACATTCACATGTGTACATAAAGAAACAAAAGAGCACATCAAGTACGACGATTATAAGCAGCTCACTCAAGACGAGAGGAATAACTACAATGTTTACCCAAAATTGCAGGTTTATAACGTGTTTAATCTCGACCAGACCAATCTCAAAGAAGCACGTCCAGAGATGTATCAGAAGTTCAAGGAAGAAGCCGTTGGACAAAGTCTGCGCACCACAGAAGGTATGGTTGATTTCCCTGCGTTGGATGCCATGATAGAGAAAGACCTCTATGTATGTCCCATAAAGCCAATTCATGGGGACAATGCCTATTATAGCATCAGTAAAGACGAGATTGTCATTCCTGAAAAGGCACAGTTCATAGATGGTGAGTCCTTCTACAGCAATCTTTTGCATGAGATGAGCCATGCCTCAGGTTCAGAAAACCGTTTGAACCGTTTGGTGTCTGGCTCCACCTTTGGAAGTGAGTCATACGCTAAGGAAGAACTTGTTGCAGAGCTTACAGCCGCACTTGTCTCTTCACAGTACGGCATGGAGAAGCATGTAAAAAGCGACAGTGCCGCTTACTTGAAGTCTTGGCTTGATAGTCTGAAGGAAGACCCCAATTTCATCAAGACCTCTCTAATGGATGTCAAGCGTTCTTCCTCATTCATCAGTCAGCGGCTTGATGCTGTGGCGCAGCGTCTTGAACGAGACGGTTGGGAGGCTGATTTCTCGGACATCCGTGAAAAGAACAAGGCTTTCACTCCTGTTTTTGGTAACAAGGTTGAGAGACCGACTGTGTCAAATCAAGAAAATCAGTCTACACAAGAGCAAACCAAACCCCAAGTCCAACATGAGGAGGTAGCAGCAAGAAGCACCGAACAGCCCCGATTTCATCGTTAAAATATATGAGCCGAACCCTAAATTAGAGGTGTTGTTCACAATATCAGAAGAAGAAGGAGCAGAGATGTATCTTGGAAATACACCAATAGAAGTTGATTTGAGTACAGCGATATATATGTTACAGCAGAAAGACAATATGCCAGAAGGGATGGCTTGGGGTAACTATTTCCCTGCTGTTATCAATCATACCAGTTCTGCCATAGCACGCAAACATCCTGATTTCCATGCAGCAAAACATGGAGATTATGATGCAGCGTTACGTTTGGTCAACGACTTGGTTAAGGACGATAAGGTTTGCTCTATTGCAAGATGCTATCCCAACGCCCATATAGCTTATAATCACAAGATGCAAGACAGCAAGGTCAATATGATACCTGCTGCTTACGCTGCAAAATTCTCGGCAATAGGGATGAACGTAGACCATAATATCATAGCGGTCACAGATGTCTCCCATACCAATGCCTCCGACATATCAAGGATTAGTAAACGTGTACGTTTTGAAGGTGAGGTCAAGAAAGGGGTAGACTATATCCTTTTGGATGATTTTATCACATCGGGTGCCGAACTTCGGGATATGAGGGACTACATACAAAGCAAGGGTGGTAATGTGGTGATGATGACTACATTCGGTCATGGCAGCTTCGGCAAGCTTAAAGATATTAGAATTGATGAAAGCCTTATAGAAAGGCTAAAGGCATCGGGTATCACAGACCAAGATTTAAGAAAATATGGAATTGCATCAGAAATCAGGTGTCTTACCATCGGAGAAGCGTCAAAACTCTCCAGAATGGTTAACGCCAAAGCAAAAACAACAGTTGCACAGCTCTGCGCAAGAGTTCAACGAACACACCAAGAATGCCCCAATCTGCCAGCAATGGAGAAAGAAGTTCCAAGAAATGGGGTTCAAGGTGTCAAAACTAAAGAGATAACAGAAGAAAGTAAAACAATCAAATTCAAATTATGAAGAAGTATGTATTCATGTTTCTGCTCAGCCTGACATCTATGGTGTCTATGGCGAGAGACAGTATTGTAACGGCACGGCAACGATGCCAAATTGAAGCAATGGACAAAGCCGAGTTACTTGTTCCCATCACTCCGAACACTAGTGTCCACTAAAAAAAATTAATACTTAATTGCCTTACAGATTGTAAGTCTTGCCTAGGTTTCTCTGCTGCCAGCAACTCACGTAGTGGCATGCGCTCTAATAGGGAAATTGACAAAATTCTCAACATTTCATAGATATCAATGTCTAATTTCATTTTTCGCTCAACTATAGCTACAAGGCAATAAGCACTGATAGCAGAGTAAAGTTGTATCTTTACCGCATTTTCTGTCGTACCATAGAATTCTTTCACATGAAGGTGTTGCTTGACCCATTTGAAGAATAGCTCCACACGCCATCTATACTTATAAGCTAGTGCAATGTCTTCAGCTGACAATATCATATTATTTGTATAGAATACAAAGGTTCTGTTTCCTTCTGCATCATAAAAGACAATTCTACGTATGACTTCCGAATAGTTCTTTTTAGTAACAGTCCCTGTGAACTTTATCAATTGATCTGCCATAACCCCTGTTTGGGGATTATTGTAGTTTTTGTCTTCTACAACCTCGTATACCATAGCGTGCTTTTCCCTAACAACAAAAAAAGCCCCTATGCGGTTAATTAAGCTGAGGCCTCTTGTGTCCATATACCCTCTATCAAAGATATATAAAGCACCTTGCTCATAGGGAATCTCGGGCATGACTTTAGAATCATGAACATCACCATTCGTAATGACAAAGAAAGAAGGTATGTCAGTCTTCACATCATAAAGAGTATGCATTTTTACGCCCCCTTTGTCATGATGAAGTCTACTCCACCAGAATACTTGAAGACAGAGAGAAATAGTCGTAGAATCAAATGCGTAAACGTTTCCCTCGTAGAAAAAATCATCTGATATGCTTCCGATTCTAAGATCCCTAGCTTCTTTGATAAGGTCGTATGCCAGTGCTTCAAAAATTTTAGACTCGCGTTGCTCGTTAGCTTTTGAAAGATTACTCCTGGTCACAGACTCTCCAAAACCAAGTCGGTTAAACTTGGATTTATGTGCGTTAAGAGAGGAGATAAGATCTCGAAGACTCTCGCGCTGAGTAAGCTGGGCAAAGATCATCACAAGCAGATGATTCCAACAAGTGAACTTCTTCACGTATTTATTACCTTCATATTTCTTTACAAGCCAATCAAACTTTGTTTTAGGAAGAAAGTCCGTTAACTGGCTAAAAATGAACTTACCTTGATTCATAGGGCATGGTCACTGACAGATTATAACTTTCTGCAAAGTTAGCCATTTCTAACCCATAGAGTCAAAATTTCGTTGTATTTCTCTTTATTTCAAATAATTAGAATGAATGTTAAGCGATTTTAGTGGACACTAGTGAAACAAAAGCAATGGTCATTTACGTTATCATTTTTCTGATTGCCGTATGCCTTGGCATGGCAATTTCCGTGTATTCTTTCGGTACAGGGAGCAAACGAGCCAAAATCTTCAAGGAAATCTATTTCTCCATCGAGGACATAGACGGTATCGGTGTGTTATACACCAAGACCGGTGAGTTTTCTGCCATACTTACAATGCAGAACCCAGTACAGAAATTCTGCGCTGACATAAATGAGTATAATTCTTTCTCCAATCTGTTGTCATCACTGATGTCAACCCTTGGTGAAGGTTATTCCATCCACAAGCAGGATGTTTTCACGAAAAAGAAGTTCCAATGTACGGACGAGGGCAACAAGGAGTTCCTGTCTGAAAGCTATTTCAGGTACTTCAAGGGAAGAGAGTATACGGATTGTAGCACATATATCGTCATTACCCAAGAGAATAAGAAAAGCCGTCTGTTCAGTTATGATGACAAGAAATGGAAAGACTTTCTTGTCAAAGTCGGCAAGGTGAGGGACCAGCTTCGTGACCGTGGCGTTTCTTCACGCTTCTTGTCTGCCAGTGAAGCCAAGCTCTATGTTGACCAGTATCTTTCCCAGAACTACACGAGCAAAAATGTTTCTTTGAACAACTTCAATGTCAAGGATGACCAAATCGGCATCGGAGATAGGAAGTTCAAGGTATATAGTTTGGTGGATGTGGACAGCATTGTCCTGCCGACGCTTATCCGTCCATATACCAACATCGAGGTCAACAATATCAGTATGCCTGTGGACTTGATGTCTATGGTGGATAACATTCCAGAAGCAAAGAGTGTTGTCTTCAACCAAGTCATCTTCCTGCCAAGTCAGAAGCAGGAGATGAGTAGGTTGGCAAAGAAGAAGAATCGTCATGCCTCCCTTCCAAACCCAAGCAATCAGATTGCCGTAGAGGACATCAAGAAGGTAGAAGAACTGATAGCAAGAGAAAACAAGCAGCTTGTCTATTGTCACTTCAACCTTGTGGTCACTGTCGATGTAAAAGCAGATCTTCAAAAATGCACCAACCATCTGGAGAATACCTTCGGGCGTATCGGCATTCAGATAAGTCAAAGAGCTTACAACCAATTGGAGCTGTTCGTCAGCACCTTCCCTGGCAACTGCTATTCGTTGAACAAGGATTATGACCGATTCCTTACTCTTAGCGATGCTGCTGGATGCTTGATGTATAAGGAAAAACTCCCCAAGAGCGAGGACACTCCGCTGAAGGTATACTACACAGACCGACAAGGTGTGCCTGTAGCCATTGATATTTCTGGTAAGGAAGGCAAGAGGAAACTGACGGACAACAGCAATTTCTTTTGTTTGGGTCCAAGTGGAAGTGGCAAATCGTTCCACATGAACAGTGTAGTACGCCAGTTATGGGAGCAGAATACCGATGTTGTTATGGTTGATACCGGTAACTCCTATGAGGGACTGTGTGAGTATGTCGGTGGCAAATACATCAGCTATACGGAAGAACATCCTATCACAATGAATCCTTTCCGCATACAACGAGAGGAGTTGAACGTGGAGAAAATAGACTTTCTGAAGAACCTTATCATGCTCATTTGGAAAGGCAGCTCCGCCATACCGACAAAGATAGAGGAGTTGCTTATTGAGCAGGTTATCAAGGAGTACTACGAAGCCTATTTCGTAGGCTTCAAAGGCTACAACAAGTCC
>JALFCW010000032.1 GCA_022771625.1 Prevotella sp. | reverse complement strand
CAGGCAATAGCACACTCATTCTTCCTCCCTCTAATATAATATATGTAGAGTCGATGTCCAACTATGCCAATATATGTTATATGGAATCAGACGAGGTGCGCCAAAAGATGATGCGAATCACGCTCAAGCAGATTATGGAGAGTATTGGCAGCGAACCGTTTATGGTGCAGTGTCATCGCGCCTTCATCGTCAATCTCAACTTCGTCGTGTCGATGTCTAATCGCAACTCTGCCTATCAGCTGCAGATATTCGGTACAGACAAACCCATCCCCGTATCGCGCAACAACACCTCTGTGGTAAAGGAAAAGTTATTATTGAACACAGAGACTCAGAGGCACAGAGAATAATAATAAGTTACTCGACTTTCTGAAGTGATAATCTGTGATAATTAAAATATCTTTGATATTTAAAAATCTGTGCAAATCTGTGATAATCTGTGGACAAAAAAAGAAACAGTGATAATCTGTGGACAAAAAACTCTGTGGATAAGAAACATTGTTAATCCGTGGATTTCCGTGCCAAAGATAATCAAGAGATAATAGCATCGCGGCATTGTTCCATCAGCCACTTCGGTGTGCTGGTGGCACCGCAGATGCCGATGGTGTTCACACCCTCAAGCCATTCCTTCTTTATCTCCTCAGGCCCCTCGATGAGGTGACTGTTGGGGTTGACGCTCTTACATTCGTTGAAGAGCACCTTACCGTTACTGCTCTTGCGCCCGCACACGAAGAGCACAAGGTCGTGACGACTGGCGAATGCCGAAATGTTGGGCATTCGGTTGGCCACCTGACGGCAGATAGTGTCGAAACTCTTGAATGTGGCATCAGGAGATATATGTTCCTGTATATACTCAATGATACGATGAAATTCGTCGAGCGACTTAGTCGTCTGAGAGTAGAGATAGATATCCCGCGTAAAATCAAGACGCTTCACCTCCTCAACATTCGCAATCACGATAGCCTTACTTTCCGTCTGCCCCACAAGACCTAGCACCTCCGCATGTCCCGGTTTGCCGAAGATAACAATCTGCGCCTCCGGACAAGCGTCATACTGTCGCTTTATCCTTCTTTGCAGTTGCAGCACCACCGGGCAAGTGGCATCGATAATCTCGATGTCGTTCTCCCTTGCCAACTCATACGTCGATGGCGGTTCGCCGTGAGCCCTCAACAGCACTTTCACCCCATGCAGTCGGCTCATCTCCTCATGATTGATTGTCACGAGTCCCAACTTCTTGAGTCTTTCACATTCCATACCGTTGTGCACAATGTCACCCAGGCAGTATAGTGTCTTGCCTGCTGCCAGTTCCTCTTCGGCCTTCTGTATGGCAGTGGTCACACCGAAGCAAAATCCACTGCCGTTGTCAATCTCTATCTGTAACATGTCTGTTATCCTTTTAAGTCATTAAAGTATGTGTCGAGCAAATCCTGGGCAGCCGTAAAACTCGTCTTCTCGCCTGCCAATACGGTGGCTTCCGCCTTCTTCAGCAATTGGCGTATCGTCTCGTTGTGATAGAAGTGGGCGCGCAGATGCTCGTTGATACTCTCATACATCCAGTATTTGCTCTGCTCATTGCGGCGATATTCAAAGTATCCGTTATGCTTCACAAAGTCGATGTATTGATACACCATATCCCATATCTCCTTGATACCCGTGCCGTAGAATCCGCTATAGCAAAGCACCTTGGGTGTCCATCCGCTTTCGGGTTGGGGGAAGAAGTGGAGGGCATTGCGGAAACTGGTGGCAGCCATGTGGCATTTATCTACATTCTCACCGTCGCACTTGTTGATGCATATACCGTCGGATATCTCCATGATACCGCGCTTGATGCCTTGCAGTTCGTCGCCCGTGCCAGCCAGTTGTATGAGCAGGAAGAAGTCAACCATCGAGTGGCATGCCGTCTCACTCTGTCCCACACCCACTGTCTCCACGAATATCTTGTCGAATCCCGCCGCCTCGCAGAGGATGATTGTCTCGCGTGTCTTGCGTGCCACACCGCCGAGGGAGCCCGCCGATGGGCTAGGGCGAATGAACGACTTGGGATGCTGTGACAGTTTCTCCATACGAGTCTTGTCACCGAGGATACTGCCCTTCGACAGTTCGCTCGACGGGTCGATGGCAAGCACTGCCAGTTTGCCGCCATAGGTATTGAGCACGTATGTACCAAACTCGTCGATGGATGTCGATTTACCCGCCCCTGGCACACCGCTGATACCGATGCGTATGGAGTTGCCGCTGTATGGCAGGCATTTCTCTATCACCTCCTGCGCCTTGGCTTGGTGTTGCGGGTTAACACTCTCGATGAGGGTCACTGCCTGACTGAGTATAGTGACGTTGCCCTTTACGATACCCTCCACCATGTCGCTCACGCTGAGTTCGCGGCGCTTGAATCGCGCACGGTTGAGGTAGGGGTTCACTATTGATGGTTGGGCCACGCCGTCGTTCACGGTGAGTCCCTTGTATTCACTGCTGTTTTCTGGGTGTTCCATATTTATTTAATTTTTATAACGACCTTTGCCTTGTTGGGGTCGTTGGTTATCATGAGTACACGTGGAGTGGTGCGTGCCTTCGCCATCAGTTGCTTGTCGGCAGTGATTTTGAGGGTCGTCTTCTGGCCAGGTGCCAGTTCCTGTTTGCCGAGTGTCACTCTCAGTGCGTCGCTGAACATGTGCAGCGAGCGGATGACGAGTAGCGACTTACCGGTATTTGTAATCACAATCTTTCTCGACTCCTTGTCCTTACCGCCAAAGTCCATTGTCACCTCCTCTTCCGAGAGGGAAATCTTTGGAGCATTGAGCAGTTCGTTTTCCGATAGTTGTGAGAATGAGGGCAGCAACACAGCCGAGGCGTTAATCTCGTTTTCCTGACTCACCTTGTCGCCCTTTCGGTTGGCGAGGTGTAGGGTTGTCTGTGTGATACCCAGGTCGTGGATACGGTCGGAGTGTAGTGTCACAGTGATTTTTCCCGTCTGTCCCGGTCGCAGATAAGGAGTTGATGACTCTGCCGTGAGATAGGGAGGCAAGTGCATGATATTTGGTTCGAGCACCGATGTTCCCTCGTTCACCATGTTAATCTCTTCGATGGGCATGTCGCCGCGGTTGACGTCATCAAATTCGAGGTCGAGTTTATCCACTCTCAGTTCGCCCACCTTATATGGGTAGGTCTTTGAGTAGTCGTTGACATGCTCCTGCACTATTCCCTTCATTGATATATACACCGGTTCCTTCGTACCGTTGGAGTATATGCAAGCCTCCTTGAAGAAGTGTCCGAGCTGTCGTGCGTCGTATGTCACTTTCAGTTCAAAGTCCTCTCCCGAGGGAATCTCTCCCTTGGGATAGTTGGCAGATATACATCCGCAACTCACCCTTACGTCAGAGATGATGAGTTTTCTTCCGCCCTTGTTCTTCATCTTGAACGTGGCGGTCACTGGTTTGTTGTATTCCACCTTGCCGCAGTCGATTTCCTTGTCTATCACCTGCAGCTTTTGGGCGTTGAGGGGCAGTGCAATCATTAGCAATAAGCCCCCGCCTAATCTCCCCGAGGGGAGGAATCTTAGAATGTCTTTTAAGTTCATATTTTTTATAATTCTTTCAATTTTCAATTTTAACCTTCAATTTTTAATTTATTTAGGCACGGAAATCCACGGCTTTATTTTTAATAAAGACACGGCTTGGCTCCGCATTGATATATACACAGCACTTCGTGATTACGGCTTGCTTGCGCAAGTTCACGGCTTAGTTTGCTTTTCTGTGGTAATGAGCCGTGTCTATACTTTAGTATAGCCTTTAAACTAATATAGCCATTCCCATCGCGCAGCCAACCGTGTCTTTTCTTAAAAGCCGTGTCCATCCGTGCCTAAAATAATCAATAATCTTCAATTTTTCAATTTTCAATCTTCAATCTTCAACTCCTCGCCTCATGCCGTCGCCGAGAAATCCGGACAATAGGCGCATTGCGCCGAGCAAGTGCCGGTTTGGTAAGTGCCCGTGCGGGCAATGTCGTATTCCGTTTCAATCTCACGCATGCACTGGGGCCTGGCGTTA
>JALFCW010000023.1 GCA_022771625.1 Prevotella sp. | reverse complement strand
GCAGTGCATGACAGCACATAGAGCCGATTATTTAGAACGAGAGATAATTAACAGAATTACACGAGCCGTGTGCGGTGAAAGTCGCATGCACGGTTCTTGAAGGGGAAAGCGGGGGAAACCCCGCAGACCTACTTAGAAAATCAAATTCATTAGTGTCCCGTTAAAATCGGGACACTAATGATAATAAGTATTAATTAAAATACGCAACCTTACGCGAGATGCGATGTAGGTTGCGTTTTTTTATGCTTTTTATTGAGGATAAACCATTTTGGAATCTTGCGGGGTGTTATACCAATCCCGATTTGAGTAATGGTCTTGTGCCCAAGAATAGAATCTCAAATAGGCTCCGCCAATCACATTGCCCTTGGCCTTACCGATAGTCAAACCCTCTATAGGATATTGGAAATCTCCGGGAATAAGCAACGCCCAAGGATAGTTGGAGCCATAAGGACTACTGCCGTCGGATTTGATGGCAGCCCACTCGTTAATCACTTCGGCAGTCTTGTATGGCATGGTATGCACCTCAAATACACCGGCATTGTATTCCTCAAGGATAAAGAGGTCGATGTCGTTAACTGAGAAATTATTAAAGAGGGTGGCATCATTCACGGCAAACTTGAATGTCTGAGTCTTGGGAGATACTGCTACACCCGAGAGATCTTCCTTGTCGGTGACGGTGTTGTATAAATTACGTACTGGCAAAGCTGCTTGTGTGGCTCCACCGCTAATAAAATAATGTGCATCGTTGAACACCGGTATCACAAGGTCGGTGGAGTTGCGCATGGTGAGGAACTCATTGCTGTCGCCAAACTTAGGCAACATGTCCTGATCACCATATTGGGTGAAGAAATAATATTTTGAGCCCGATCGCTCGTAAGATGTTCCTACAACATCCTTGGCACTGATGTTGGCAAGACGCATGGCAGCAGCAAGACGACTGCCAGAACCCACGGCTCTCACCTTCACACTTATGGAGATGTAGCGAGTGCCGTTTTCAACACTCTTATCTACACCAACTCCCATCACTACATCATTGAAATCATAATCACCTGGTTCGGGGAAATTCTCCTCAAAGCAGAAGGTGTATGTCTGATTGACATCCGGGTACAACGTACTGGAGACAATATCATCGACAGACGTATCATCGGAGAATACAACATTATTGATAAAGGGAGATACTTTCACCGCCTTCGTCCTGCTTATGCCTTTGTCATCTACAAGGGAGACATAGATATTCTCGGATATTGAAGGTGCCGCGATGTGGATGTCGTAAGTTTGATTACCATCCACACTGCAAGTGTTAAGCACCCTTGTGGATACATACTTGGGGTCGTCGGAATAGAACTTGAGAGTGTAGGAGCCAGTATATCCTATCTCTACACGAAATGGGAACTTGGTGATTGTTGACCAATCGTGCAGAGGGTCGATATTCTGCACAGGGAAGACACTGGCAACATACGCCTTATAATCCTCCTCGTCGAAGAGATTTGCCTCCTTGCACGAGGTGACTACCGACATTACAGCGGCAAAGCCGACAAATAAACATGTCTTAGTTTTCATCATAATATGATATTGTTTTTATGTGTATATTCCTTGTTTTAATTAAGATTATGGTGCAAAGTTATAAAAAAAATCGATATGAAAGACCTTTTTTTACTTATTCTTTGCATTTTACATAAAAAAAAGCTAACTTTGCAGCATTGTTTCACATAGTTATATAGTATATGGTACTGAATTACATTTGGATAGCATTCTTCGTGGTGGCATTCGTCATCGGACTCGTACAGCTGATTTTTTTCGGCAACTACGATGTCTTTCCGGCAATGATGGACTCTACATTCGCCTCGTCGAAGACAGCGTTCGAGATTTCACTCGGACTCACGGGAGTACTCTCGTTATGGTTAGGAATAATGAAGATTGGCGAGAAGGGAGGCGTGGTGAACATGCTTGCCAAGGTGCTCAGTCCGGTGTTCTGCAAACTGTTCCCCGACATCCCTAAGGGGCATCCCGTCACCGGAAGTATCTTCATGAACATAGCTGCCAATATCCTCGGGCTTGACAATGCTGCCACTCCACTCGGACTCAAGGCAATGGAACAGTTGCAGGAGCTCAACACCAAAAAGGATACTGCCACCAACCCGATGATAATGTTTCTCGTACTGAATACCAGCGGACTTACGCTGATTCCGGTGAGCATTATGGTATATCGGGCACAAATGGGGGCGGCACAACCCACGGATATCTTCGTGCCCATACTGCTTGCCACGTTCTTCTCGACACTGGCGGGCATTGTGGTCACCAGTTTCTATCAGAGAATCAACCTTGTCAACCGTACAATGCTGCTCACCCTCGGAGGTGCAAGTTTGCTGGTTGCGGGAGTGATATGGGGATTCAGCACGATGAGCAAGGAGCAGGTGGATCTCGTGAGCACATCGGTTGCCAACATCCTGCTCATGACAATCATCGTGGGGTTCATACTCGCGGGAGTGAGAAAGAAAGTAAATGTATATGACGCCTTCATCGAGGGAGCCAAAGACGGATTCCAAACTGCCGTGAGAATCATCCCCTATCTTGTAGCTATCCTCGTGGGCATCGGAGTATTCCGCGCCTCGGGAGCCATGGACTGGCTTATCGGGGGAGTGAAATGGACTGTGGAGGCAGCGGGAGGCAACACCGACTTTGTTGGGGCATTGCCAACGGCACTGATGAAACCGCTTTCGGGCAGCGGTGCAAGAGGTATGATGGTGGATGCGATGACTACATACGGAGCTGACTCTTTCGTGGGCCGACTGAGTTGCGTGTTCCAAGGCAGCACCGACACCACATTCTATGTGCTCGCAGTATATTTCGGCAGTGTGGGAGTCAGATACACCCGACATGCAGTGACATGCGGCTTGCTTGCCGATCTTGCAGGAATCATCGCGGCAATAGCAATATGTTATCTATTCTTCTAACATCACAATATGTTTTAACAATATATAATTATGCGGTTATGGGTAATCTGAAACAAGAAAAGCCAGACAGCTACAAGACATTGGCTATCTATCAAAAAAGTGAGTGCATATATGACGTGACTTACTATTTCGTCAACAATTTCCTAAGCAAGAGCAAGGACAGAACGGTTGACCAGATGGTGCAGGCAGCCCGCTCATGCAAGCAAAATATCGTAGAAGGTTACAGCGATGCTGAAGGTTCGTCGGAGTCTGAGCACAAGCTATCTGTGATAGCTAAGGGCAGTCTTGAAGAGTTAAAAGAAGATTACAGGGATTATCTACGTAACAACAACCTGGAGATTTGGGGTGTAAACCACCCCAAATACATAGCCGCCCAACCATTATGCAAGAGACACAACAACAGTGAATGGTATCGCAATCAGATAGCGGGTCGCAAGGCAGAAGACATCTGCAACATTGCCCTAATAATCATCAACCAGGAACTGACGATGTTATATGGATACATAAAATATCTCAACGAGAAATTCCTCAAAGAAGGAGGAATAAAGGAGCAGAGATACAAAACAAGATTAGAATGGAGAAAAAACAACTTAGGTTATTAATATGAGAGAGGAATTAAAAGATGGAAACGAGGCATCATTTGTGATAAATTGAGGCTTTAAGGCAATTAATTAATATTTGGAGAGTGGATAATTTGGAGAGTAAGTGAGATTTGGTTGTTAGGTAGAAATGAGAAGATTTTGAAAGGTGATGAAGTAAGTGGGGGCTATGTAAGTCTATGTAGGGCTATGTAAGTCTATGTAGGTTTATGTAGGTCTGTGTAAGCTCCCTACAAAACCTACAAAAACCTACTACAAAACCTACAAAAACCTACTAAATCTCTGATTTCCCTCCTCCCTACAAAAAAAGAATTATGGCAAATATGAAATCTCTGGCCAAGGACACGGCCATCTATGGACTTAGCAGTATAGTGGGACGATTCCTCAACTATCTGCTTGTACCGCTCTACACGGCAAAACTGTCGGCAGCAAGCGGCGGGTATGGCGTGATTACCAATATGTATGCCTATACGGCTCTCATATTGGTGCTGCTTACATTCGGTATGGAGACTACCTTCTTCAGGTTCTCCAACAAGGAAGGCGAAGACCCACAAAAGGTGTATTCAACGATATTGACGGCAGTGGGATTCACTGCTATAGTGTTTGTGGCATTGGTATTCACATTCATCTCCCCACTGGCCGATGTGATGGGATATGCCGAACACCCGTCGTATATATGGGTGATGGCGATGACGGTGGCGATAGATGCTTTCCAGTGCATTCCGTTTGCATATCTCAGACACAAGAAGAAACCAATCAAGTTTGCAGCACTCAAGATGTTGTTTATTGTGATGAACATCCTGCTGAATCTTGTGTTCTTTGTGGTATTACCTGAATTATATGCATCATATCCCGATGAAATCGGTAAAATTTACGACCCGACAATCGGTGCGGGATATGCCTTCTATATCAATCTTGCATGCACCGGCAGCATCACGTTCTGCTTCTATAAAGAACTCACGGGATTCCGCTATGTATTTGACAAGTCCCTCATGAAGAGGATGTTCTCATATAGTTGGCCGATACTCATATTGGGCATTGCCGGTATTCTCAACCAAACAGCCGACAAGATTCTCTTCCCCTATATATATAAAGGAGAGAACGCCCACGAGCAACTTGGCATATATGGTGCCGCATCCAAGATAGCAATGATTATGGCAATGATAACGCAGGCGTTCCGCTATGCCTACGAGCCGTTTGTCTTCGGAAAGTCGAAGGACAAGGACAATCGCGACACATACGCCAAGGCAATGAAATATTTCATTATCTTCACCCTTCTGGCTTTCCTCGTGGTAATGGCTTATCTCGACATACTGAAGCATATCATCGGACAGGACTACTGGAGCGGTCTGAAGGTGGTGCCTATTGTGATGGCAGCAGAGATAATGATGGGTATATACTTCAACCTCTCGTTCTGGTATAAGCTCATCGACAAAACCATCTGGGGAGCATGGTTCTCGGGTATCGGTTGTGCAGTCCTTATTGCCGTCAACGTTATATTCGTGCCGCAATATGGATATATCGCCTGCGCTTGGGCGGGATTTGCAGGATATGCCACGGCAATGACACTGAGTTATATAGTGGGACAGAAATACTATCCCATCAAATACGACCTCGGTAGAATCGCAGTATATGTAATACTCACACTAATCACCTTCGGACTAATAAAATTCAACGAATACATCTGGGATAATATTGTAATAAGAATCATCGGCAATACAGTACTTCTTATCCTTTTTGTATCGTATATCGTGAAAAAAGATTTTCCGATATCGCCAATACTCAAGAAATTAGGAATTAAGAATTAAGATATTATTATGAAGAAAAGCACGTTAATTATGGCAGCAATGCTGTCAACAGCATCTGTAAATGCCGACGAAGGCATGTGGATGCTCTACAATCTGCCGCAAGCTGTGTATGGACAGATGCAGGCAGAAGGTTTCTCAATGCCCTATGACGCCATCTACAACAATGATGACGCCATCAAGAACGTTGTGGTCAACTTCTCGGGATATTGCTCGGGAGTGGTTGTATCGCCCGACGGACTTGTGTTCACTAATCACCACTGCGGTTTTGAGTCAATCCGCAGTCACTCTACTGTGGAGCACGACTACATGCTCAACGGTTTCTATGCGAAGACCTACGAAGAGGAACTCCCAAATGAGGACATGTTCGTGAGCTTTATGGTGGAGCAGAAGGACATCACCGACTTGCTCGACAAGAAGGGTATCAACAAACTGGCGCCATCAGAACAGGCACATTTCCTCGATTCCATCGAGAATGCCATGTCGAAGGAGGTTAAGGCTAACGACTCTACACTTCGTCTCGAGATTAAACCTTATTACGAGGGAAACAAGTATTATGCCACTACCTATCGCGACTTCACCGACCTGAGACTAGTGTTCACCATTCCCAAGTCTATGGGTAAGTTTGGTGGCGAAACCGACAACTGGATGTGGCCCCGACAGACATGCGACTTCTCGGTGTTCCGTATCTATGCCGACCCAAAGACCAACGGACCGGCAGCATACAGCAAGGACAATGTGCCATACAAGCCCAAGCACTGGTCGCCTGTATCGCTGCAAGGATATAAAGAGGGTGACTTTGCAATGACTATGGGTTATCCCGGCAGTACAAGCCGCTATCTCTCGTCCTTCGGTATCCGCGAGCGTCGCGATGCTGAAAACGAACCGCGAGCTCAGGTGAGAGGTGTAAAGCAGGAGGTTATGCTCAGACACATGCGCGCCGACGAGGCAGTGAGAATCAAGTATGACTCCAAATACGCACAGAGCAGCAACTATTGGAAAAACTCCATCGGTATGAACAAATGTATCGATTCCACCGGTCTTATCCGCCAAAAAGCCGACTTTGAGAACAAGATAAAACGCTATCAGATGTTTACCGGTTATCTCAAGGGCAAACTGGATTTCGACCTCATGGAGCGCCTATACAACAAGCGACTCGACGTGAGACGCAACTACATGTACTTCCGCGAGACATTCATGCGCACCAACGAACTCGCCGATCGTGCCTACAAATATCACAATGGTATGGATGTGCAGGGACCTAAGGGCAAGAAGGCAAAGCAATATGTTGTCTTCAAGGACAACAGCGACTCATGGGATGCCGCCCTCGACAAGGAGGTATATGCCACTCTGCTGAAGAACTACCGCGAGAAGGCTGACGCAAAATATCTTCCGGAGTTCTATCAGACTATCGACAAGACATACAACGGTGACTATGCCAAGTATGTTGAGGATGTATGGAACAACAGCATACTGATGAAGAGCGGTGAGAAGATTTACATCAACAAGAAAATTTATGCCAAGGACTGCGGTATAGTGATGGGTCTCGACCTCACCAACGTATTCAGCGACTTGAGAGCCGAACTATCCGTTTTGAATGATTCCATCGACATACAGGAGCGCTATCTCTGCGATGCCATCCTGCGTATGGAGATGGAACTGCCCCACTATAGCGATGCCAACTTCACCATGCGACTGAGCTACGGACAGGTGGGAGGATTCAATCTTAATGGTAAGCCGTCGGGCTACTTCACCGATGCTTCAAGTATTGTGGAGAAGATGAAGAAGAGCGACGCCAACTTTGAATATTTCGCCGAGCCTATTATGCACGAACTGATGGGAGCAAATGATTTCGGCAAATACACCGACAAGACAACAGGCAAGATGCAACTCTGCTTCCTCACCAACAACGACATCACGGGCGGTAATAGCGGTTCGCCAATATTCAACGGAAAGGGCGAACTCATCGGACTTGCATTCGACGGCAACTGGGATAGTCTGTCGGGCGATATCTTCTTCGACAACAAACTCGCACGCTGCATCGGTGTTGACGTAAGATACATGCTCTACTTGATGGACAAGTGGGGACACGCCGATAGGCTCATCAAGGAAATCGGAGCGAAATAACGCTTTATAACATAAAAACCTAAGTATGAAAAAACTAATAATCACCACTATGTTTGTGGCATCGTCGGGATTGGCGAGCGCCCAAACGACACAAATTGACCTCAGCGGACAATGGTTGTTGGGGAAAGAGGCAGTGCATCTGCCTGGCACTACCGACACTAACCGCAAGGGTGAACCTAAAAAGAAGCACGACGAGACGACTCATCTCTCGCGCTTCTTCACGTGGTTTGGCGAAGCCACGTATTCAAAGAATATCGACATCCCAACGTCATGGAAAAGCAAGAAAATCACATTGTTCCTCGAAAGAACCAAACCCACCACTATCTATATCGACGGGGTGGAGATTGGGAAATGCGACGACATCTCAGTGCCACAGGTATATGACTTGACAGGCAAACTAACTCCAGGACAACATCTACTCGACATCAAGGTGGATAACGGTAACAGTGTGCCCAAGCAACTATTAGGTTCATCACATGCCTACACTGAGGACACTCAAACCAACTGGAACGGAATCATCGGTAAGATGTATCTCGAAGCAAAGGAATCGCCTGTCACCATCAAAAGCATCCGCACAGCTCCCATCGCATCTAAGAACAAAGTGAATGTGGAGGTGACGCTTGAAGGCAATCCCAAGCTAAAGTATAATGTAAAGGTGTCATTCAGTGGAAAGCAAAAGAAGAAGGATGAGATTGATATAACACGAAATGGTATTAGTCAGCGAACCATCAATGAAGATGGTACGACAACGCTCTTTTTTACCTATAACCTCGGTGAAAACGCAAAAAAATGGAGCGAACACACACCACAAAACATCAACAAAGTGAAGGTGAGGGTGGAATGTAAGGGCAAGTCGGACGAGATGACTACCACTTTTGCCTTGTGCGATTTCAAGGCAGAAGGCAATCATTTCATCGTAAACGGACGCAAGACATTCCTCAGAGGCAAACACGATGCCTGCGTGTGGCCTCTTACGGGACATGTGGCTATGGGATATGACGAATGGTATAATTATCTCAAGACATGCAAGCAATATGGCATTAACCACGTGCGATTCCACTCATGGTGCCCTCCCGAGGCTTGCTTCGAAGCAGCCGACAACCTCGGCATCTATCTCCAACCCGAACTGCCAATATGGGGCGGTTTTGACGAAAAGGACGAATGGCTTACATCCTATCTGCGCGACGAGGGAAGGAAGATTATCGAGACTTACGGCAATCATCCCTCATTCGTGATGATGGGGCTGGGCAACGAACTATGGGGAAGCACCGAACTGATGGCGGATTACGTCAACGACTTCCGGAAAATAGATAAAAATTGCGAAAAGCAAGGTGACGGTGACGCTACACGACGTCTCTACACCTTCGGCTCCAACATGTATCTCGGATACAAGGGCGTGCTCGATGGAATGGACTATTTTACCACTTGTCGCATAGGTGGTGAGGCATGGGGAGAATACAATACCCACGTGCGCGGTTCGTTCTCTTTCTGCGATGCATTCGACGGAGGTCTCATAAATCACGAATATCCTAATACCACAACCAACTTCGAAAAGGCGATTGCCGGTAGTAACGTACCTATTATCAGTCATGAGACGGGACAATTCCAAACATATCCCGATTATAATGAGATCGAGAAATATCGCGGAGTATTACGCCCGGACAATATGAGAGTCTTCCGCCAACGACTCAAGGATGCCGGCATGCTCTCGCAAGCAAAGGACTTCCATGAGGCTTCAGGCAAATGGTCGGTGGAGTTATATAAGGCTGACATTGAAATGGACCTCAGGACGAGGAACATGGCTGGATTCCAACTGCTCGACATCCAAGACTACCCGGGACAAGGGTCGGCATACGTAGGTATTCTCGACGCATTCATGGACAGCAAGGAGATAGTGGATGCCAAGAGATGGAGACAATGGTGTGACAAGGTTGTGCCAATGGCAGAACTGCCTCGACTCACTTATTGCGAGGGCGATACAATAATTTGGGAAAGTATCATTACCAATTATGCTGCTGATGACGCAATTCTTGAGGGGAAGACGATGAAATGGGTGTTTTTGAGTGACAAGAACATCGTTTTGGCACAAGACAGTACAAAACTCAGTAATGTGAAGGCTGGAGTAATCGACGTATCGTGCGACTCGGTAGTGGCACGCCTGAGCAAGACGAAAAAGGCAGAGAAGGTGAAATTGTCATTGTCAATCATCGATACACCTTATCATAATGACTACACCTTGTGGATTTATCCCAACTATGATATGGAAAAGCAGATGGAAACAATCTCAAAGGGTATTGTCATAGCCGACACACTCGATGAAACGGTGATGAAGAAGTTGAAGGACGGTGGCAAGGTGCTACTCATGCCGAAGAAGGGTATGTATGCCGACCAAACCGTAGGAGGATTGGTACAGACGGACTATTGGAACTTCCGAATGTTCAAGACCATATCCGAAAACAACAAGAAACCCGTTTCACCTGGCACTCTCGGTTTGTTAATAAACGAGATGGAGCATCCACTATTTAAATCATTTCCAACGGACAATCATACTAATTGGCAGTGGGCATCTATTGTGCATGAGTCACGCCCATTGGTGATGGACAAGATGCCCAAGGATTACCGCCCCCTTGTGCAGGTGATTGACAATGTGGAAAGGAATCATCGTCTTGCCTTGTTCTTTGAGACAAATGTAGGTAAGGGGAAAGTGTTCGTGTGCATGAGTGATTTGCGCGAGACACAGCAATATCCTGAATCACGCCATCTTCTGAGAAGCATTCTCGAATATATGCAAAGCGAGGATTTCAAGCCTGCCACCACTCTCCTACCCGATGACTTCGGTCGTTTCTTCACCGAAAAGGCTCAGGAAAGCAATGTGAGCGAACTAAGGAATATATCTTATGATTAATATAAAAGGCAGTCAAAAAAATGACTGCCTTTTATATAATTATTTCTTTTTACTTATTTCTTATTCTTTTTACTTATTTCTTCTTTCTCGGCTTCCTCATCGCCCAACCTTCCTCACTGAAATCGGGCTCCTCACCCTTGAAGTCGTTATTGCCGTTTTTGAAGAACTGGCGCCAATCGCCTGTCTCAAGCTGTATATCCATAGATTTCTTGGGCTTTTTAGGAGTAAAAGCCTTCTTGGCAGTCACTGTCTTTTCGACATTCTTCTTGCCATGACCTTTCTCATCGGCATCATTGCAGCGCACCTCGCGACCTTTATACACAGTGCCATCTAAGGCACGCATAACCTTTTGAGCGTCCTTCTCAGGCACTTCTATATATGAGAACTTTTTCAGAAGGTCGATATGTCCTACAGCCTGCCTACCCTCTACATGCTTATTGATATATTGCATCACCTCGCCAGGATAGAAACCGTCGTCCTTTCCGAGATTGATGAAAAGGCGGCTATAACCAGCCTCAGCCTTGCGAGAACCGCGAGAGCCGCGCTCTCCTCTACTGCCACGCTCACCTTTGCCACCACGTTCACCTCTACCGCCGCGCTCTCCTTTGCCACTGCGCTTGCCGGAAGAATCTCGCGAAGACTTAGATGGTGCCTCAATCTCGGGAGCATCGGCATAATAGGCAAGGAATTTGCCAAACTCCATGCTCACAATCTTCTTTATCAAGTCCTCCTTGTCAATAAACTCGAAATATCGGTTTATGTCCGTCATAAACGGGTCGATTTCCTCATCGTTGACATCCGTTTTCACAATTTGATCCATCACCTTGTAGAGTTGCTTCTTGCAAATCTCCTTGGCTGAGGGGATTACGCCCTCTACAAAACTCTTACCAATTTCTTTCTCGATGGCACGCATCTTGTGCTTTTCGCGGATGTGCATAATCGATATTGACGTTCCTTTCTTGCCGGCACGTCCTGTACGTCCACTGCGATGGGTATAGCTCTCAATGTCGTCGGGAAGTCCGAAGTTGATAACATGAGTGAGGTCGTCAACATCAAGTCCTCTGGCTGCCACATCGGTGGCAACGAGGAGTTGGGTGAGGTGTTGGCGGAACTTCTGCATGGTAAGGTCGCGTTGTTGCTGACTGAGGTCGCCGTGCAGACTCTCGGCATTATATCCGTCGTGAATAAGTTTGTCGGCAATCTCCTGAGTCTCAAGTTTTGTGCGGCAGAAGATAATACCGAATATCTTGGGATTAAAATCCACAATACGCTTCAGGGCAAGATATTTGTCCTTGGCATGCACCATATAATAAATATGGTTGACATTCTCCGCTCCCTCATTGCGGCTTCCCACAACAATTTCCTTGTATTCACGCAGATAGCTCTTGGCAATGCGCTCTATCTCTCTACTCATTGTAGCCGAGAAAAGTAAGGTATTGCGGTCGGCGGGCACACCCTCAAAGATTTCGTTGATACTTTCCGTAAATCCCATATTAAGCATCTCGTCGGCCTCGTCGAGCACTACATTATACACCTTGTCAAGGTTGGCCTTGCCTCGGTGCATAAGGTCGATGAGTCGTCCGGGAGTGGCAACAATCACCTGCGCTCCATGACGCAAGGCACGAATCTGATTTTCAATTGATGTTCCTCCATAAACAGCTACAATGTTTATGCCATTCATAAACTTGGAGAAATCCTTCAGGTCGTCGGCAATCTGCAGACAGAGCTCGCGAGTAGGACTAAGGATAAGGGCCTGAGTGTCGCGACTCGTAGGGTCGAGCCTTTGCAATACGGGAATACCGAATGCGGCAGTCTTACCCGTACCGGTTTGCGCCAGTGCGATTACATCATTATTACTTCCAAGCAAATAGGGAATAACCTCCTCCTGTACGGGCATCGGACTCTCAAAGCCCAACTCCGTGATGGCGCGACGAATCTCCTCGCTGACGCCCAATTCTTCAAATGTCTTCAATGAAATAAAATATAAATTACGTAATTTGGGGTGCAAAGGTACAATAAAATCCCTATATCACCAAATATTTTATGTTAAATCATCAAAACCATCGGGCCATGGCCACTCGACATTTCCATGCCCTACCATTTCCGCCCAAGGAGTGGCAAGTTTCTCATCCTGATCTTCTTGGTCTTTCTTCTTTGTCCAAAACTGTCCCATATACCTTTTACCTATTTATAAGCCACTTACTTTTTTATTAACCGCTTACTATTATTGTTAAGAACTTACTTTTTTAGTTTCTTGTCAAAAAACTCCAAAGCTCTCTGCTGCAATGCCTTGCCACAAGAATGAGGAACATCCCAAAGCTCGGTTTCAAGTTCTGCACCAGCATTTTGACTTGTCCATACATCACGCATGATATTAAATGCGGAATGTGTGCCATCTATAGGGAATAGATGATCGCGGGTGCCATTTATGAAAAGCATCGGTTTGGGACAGGCCAAACTGGCGATATGGGGATAGTCGAGCCACTGTCGAAGAGCGGGAATGCAATTTGCAAATCCACCATATTCACGCTTTTTGTCCTTCACCGACATCTGAACATCCGTTGTCGTCATCCAGCATATCGAAGCAGCTGCAGAAATCTTGTCACTCAAGGCAGCAAGCATCCATGCCCTATAGGCTCCCATCGAGCAACCCATACATCCTATCCTGGCATTGTCAACCTCCGGAAGCGAAGCCAAAAAATCTGTACCCGACATATCATCGTAGGTCATAAAGGCAGACAAGTCGCGCCCGAGCATCATCATATTGCCACATATTATATCATATTTGCTGCGGTCAACACCCTCTTCGCGCCCACGCTCTCCCCACATAGGAGCATCAGCAGAAAACACGACATAACCGTTCTGTGCAAAATAATCGCCGGCATATTGTCCATCATAAAGCTTTTCCACCCAACGATCAGCATCATTTATCACCACAGTATCCACATCAATGGGGCGCACCATTTTCTCCTTACCTATAAAGAGATGCCCACCATGATCATGCAACATATTTATGGCAGGAAATGGTCCCTTGCCATCTGGAACAAGAAGATATGCCGATATGCGCGAATAAGCATTTACATTAAAGAGAATTTTTCTGACAGTATATCCTTTGCGTTTCTCCTCACCTATCACTTGCATATCATAACCCGCCGACTTCATAGGTGGAGTCATCATACACTCGAGCACCTTTACCTTTGCCACGGATTTCCACTCGGCAAAGTTCTTGATGTCGCTATTTCCCCAAGCCAATGGATAGGTAAGTTCCTTTTTCAACTGTTCCACATATCTGGGCAAGTCGAAGGTAAACTCATAGTTTTCCCTTTTCTGCAATGGAGTTTTCTTCTTCTGGGCAAAAACATCAGAACAATTGGCGATACACAAAATCACCAGCACAAGACTCTTTATTAATCGATTATAAGCATGTGTCATCATATCTACAAATATCATTTACATTTGTTATTCATATACATTGCAAAGATACAACAAAAAACACACAAGTGTCATATATCATTTAAACATTTAAGCTAAATTAACCCTTGAATGTGAAGCGAGAGGGATTATTTCGTAATAATATTGAAGATTTTCTTGGTTATTCCGACTGAAATAATTATCTTTGCACCTGAATAAAAAAATACGAACTTATGGATGAAAACAAAGACAACGATAAAGTCTTAAAGAAACAAAATAATTGGAACACTCTGTTCATATATCAGAAATCAGAGGTTATCTATCATCTATCATTCAGTTTCTGCAACAGATTCATTCATCTGTATAAAGATCGGACGAGAGACCAAGTAATACAGGCAGCGAGGTCGTGTAAGCAGAATATTGTGGAGGGATTAGAAGATGGTGTAACCTCCTCCGAGATGCAATTGAAATTGCTCAATGTAGCACGTGCATCACTTATGGAGCTTCGTGAAGACTTCACAGATTACCTGAAGTCACGACATCTTCGCATATACGAGAAAAAGGACATTGAATATGCTCCGATAGCGAATTACTGCCGATACCACAACAAACTTGAGGAATACGAGCCATTCTTTGAGTCGTGGACAGATGAGGTAATGGGAAATTACGCACTCTCACTATGTCATATCATAGACAAGATGTTGATGTCTTTCCTTGAAAAGCTCGAAAAGGAATTTATCAATGAGGGCGGTATCAAGGAAAGAATGTATCGTGCCCGTACTGGACATCTTAACAAGCAAGATGAGAGGATAAAGCTGCAAGATGAAAGAATTAGGCAGCAAGATGAACGTATAAAAAATCTTGAGACAGAAAATGCCCGCCTCAACACATCGCTTTCAGAAACAAATAGCAAAGTAGTGGCTTGGGCAGAATCTTATAACAACCTGAAAGAGCGAGCTTTAAAGGCATTTTACTCTCAAAAAGATGAGATTGAATCGCTGAAGGCCGAGATAAAAAGACTAAAGGAAGCAAAATCCCCGGGGGATATATAATTATCTAGGAGTGCTAGGAGTTCTTGGATAACTAGAATGACTAGGATGATTAGAAATATTTAAAAAAAATAATGATACAATGAAGATATGCATATTCTGTTCGGCTAATGACAATATCGATGCCGAATACTTCCGCAGGACGGAAGAACTGGGACAATGGGCAGCACAAAACGGACATATGATAGTGTTCGGCGGCTGCGACATGGGATTGATGGAATGTGTGGCGAAAGCTGCCAAGAACGCTGGTGGTATGACAATAGGAGTGGTGCCATCAAAGGTGGAAGAACGCGGACATCTGAGCGAAAATGTTGATGTTCATATACCTTGCGACAATCTAAATGATCGCAAGGCCCTTATGATGATACAAAGCGATGTGTTCATTGCTTTGCCAGGAGGCATTGGTACGCTCGATGAGATATTCACAGTGGCAGCATCAGCTACAATAGGTTATCACGGTAAAGACGTAATATTATACAATATCGGCGGTTTTTGGGATTCACTAATCGCCATGCTCAACGACCTCGACAAAAAGGGCATGATAAGAGGTGAATGGAAAAATCATATCAAGGTTGCCACCAATTTGCAGGAGATAATAGACTTGATATAAAACTACGTGAAAGTTAAATATTCAACGCACCATAAAGCTAAATGAAGGGTAAATGTTCAGCTTGCTAAAAGCTAAATGAAAGTTAAATATTTAGCTTGGTATTAAAAAAAGCTGAATAACACTATGTAAAGCGGGCAAAAATGCGTAATTTTGCATCGCTTTAGGTATATGCGGCAAATAAAACAGCATAGGAGGAAGCAAATATTTATATGAAATAGTTCAATATTATGAGGAAAGTAATAGGTATTGGGGAAACTGTTCTCGACATCATTTTCAAGGATGACGAACCTGTGAGTGCCGTGCCAGGTGGCTCTGTGTTCAATGCGCTGATATCATTGGGACGCGCAGGAGTGAATGCCGCTCTTATCAGCGAAACCGGCAACGACCACATCGGCAAAAAGATAATACGCTTTATGGAGAGCAACGGCATCGACAGCAGCAATGTTAATGTATATGCCGAAAGCAAGTCACCCCTGTCGCTCGCCTTTTTGAATGAGAAAAATGATGCGGAATATATATTCTACAAAGATCATCCCCACGACCAGCTCGACTTTATATATCCCGACATCCAACCAGATGACATTGTAATGTTCGGTTCGTTTTATGCGATTAATCCTGTAATCCGCCCTCAGGTGGCAGGACTACTCGAATATGCCAAGAACCACGGGGCGATATTATACTACGACGTGAATTTCCGCGCCTCCCATAGCAATGAGGTTTTGAAAATCACTCCCAACCTGCTCGACAACCTCGAGATGGCTGATGTAGTGAGGGGCAGCAACGAGGATTTCTCCATACTATTCAAGCATAACGATGCGGATAGCGTGTATCGCACCGACATCTCGTTCTATTGTCATAACTTTATCTACACCCAAGGTTCAGAGCCTGTCGAAGTGAGAGCCGAGGGAGGAGTAAACTGCCAATATCCCGTAGGCAACACCCAGACGGTAAGCACAATAGGTGCCGGCGACAACTTCAATGCAGGCTTTGTATATGGACTTATCAAGTATGGAATTACAAAGGATGACATACAGAGAGGATTGACAAGAGAGCAGTGGGACAAACTGGTGGAATGTGCCCAGATGTTCTCATGCGAATGTTGCAAGAGTCTGAATAATTATATATCCAAGGAATTTGGAGAAAAGTTGAAGATTGAAGATTGAAGGTTGAAAATTGAAAATTGAAGGTTGAAAAATTGAAGGTTGACCGATTGAAAGTTGAAAATTTAAAATACAAAAAATATGCAGGAAATTACAAACAAAATTTATTATGTGGGAGTGAATGACCGCAACAAGAACCTATTTGAAGGATTGTGGCCACTTCCGAATGGAGTATCTTATAACTCGTATCTCATTGACGACGAGAAGGTCTGCCTCATTGATACCGTAGAGGTGGATTTCTTTATACCTTATATCAAGAATATCCAGCAGGTTCTTGGCAACCGCAAGATAGACTACTTGGTAATCAACCACATGGAGCCCGACCACAGTGGAGCCATCGAGCTCATCCGCAAGTATTATCCCGAGATTACCATTATCGGCAACAAGAAGACTTTCGGAATGATGAAGGGATTCTATGGTATTCAGGAGAACACCTTGGAGGTGAAGAATGGCGACAGCCTCAACCTTGGAAGTCGCAAGTTGCAGTTTGTGCTCACCCCGATGGTTCACTGGCCAGAGACTATGGTGACACTCGACACCACAAACAATGTGCTCTTCTCGGGCGATGCCTTCGGATGCTTCGGTGCCCTCAATGGCGGCATCATCGACTCACAGATCAACTGCGACACGTTCTGGCTTGAGATGGTGCGCTATTATTCAAATATCGTGGGCAAATATGGCACACCTGTACAGGCTGCCCTCAAGAAACTTGCCGGAGTGAAGCTCGATTATATCTGCTCCACCCACGGACCGGTATGGCATGAGTATATCGATAAGGTTATCGGAATGTACGACTCAATGTCGAAATATGAAACAGAGCCAGGACTTGTGATTTGCTACGGCACAATGTATGGCAATACCGAGCGCGCTGCCGAGGTGATTGCACGTGCAGCATCAGAGGCAGGCGTGAAGAATATTGTGATGTACAACGTATCCAAGACCCATCATTCTTATATCATCCGCGACGTATTCCGCTACAACGCCCTCATCGTTGGCGCTCCTACATACAACACCGGACTCTATCACGAGATGGACGTTCTGCTCGCCGAACTTGCCAACAAGGACATCAAGAACCACAAGTTGGGATGGTTTGGAAGCTACGGATGGGCAAGCAAGGCAGTAAGAAAGATAAAGGAATGGAATGACACCCGTCTCCACTTTGAGGCAGTTGGCGAGCCCGTTGACATCTGCCAGAGTCTCAACGACGAGACATTCAAGCAGTGCGAGGAACTGGGAAAGAAAATGGCGGAGGCCATATTGAAAGATTGAAAAATTGAAAGATTGAAAAAATCACATCGTCAATAATATATTGAAATATAACACCTCCACACTCCCTAACGGATTGAGGATCATACATCTTCCGTCCACATCGCAGGTAGTATATTGCGGTTTCGGTATCAATGCCGGAACACGCAATGAACTGCCTGGAGAGGAGGGTGTTGCCCATTTCTGCGAGCACACCACGTTCAAGGGGACGTCACATCGCAAGGCTCTTACTATTATGAATTGCCTGGAGACCGTTGGCGGCGAACTCAATGCCTTCACCAACAAGGAGGATACAGTATATTATGCAGCCATTCTCAAGGAACATTTCACCAAGGCGGTGGATTTGCTGTCGGATATCGTCTTCCACAGTCTATACCCGCAATCTGAGATTAACAAGGAGATTGAGGTGATATGCGACGAGATAGAGAGCTACAACGATTCGCCTGCCGAGTTGATATACGACCTTTTCGAAAACATTATCTTCCACGGCCACCCTCTCGGACATAATATCTTAGGTGATGCCTGGCAATTGCGCACATACAATAGCGAAACCGCCAAGACATTCACCCAACGGTTCTACAAGCCCCAAAATGCGGTGTTCTTTGCCTACGGCGACATAAACTTCGATAATTTGGTGGACTTGCTGAAAAAAAGGACGAAAGGATTTGGCGTACAGAAACCGATAATCGGAGACGCAGACATCATTGCTCCCCTACCCGCCTATAACCCCACTACGAAATGCATAGAAAAGGGCACCCACCAAACCCATGTTATGATAGGCAACAGGGCATATAGTGTTCACGACGAGAGGCGTATAGCCCTATACCTATTAAATAATATAATAGGCGGACCGAGTATGAACGCCCGACTGAATCTGTCGCTCCGCGAGCGCTACGGACTTGTATATACCGTGGAGAGCACGATGGTGAGCTATAGCGACACGGGGGTATGGTGCACATATTTCGGTTGCGACCCTCACGATGTCAAGCGATGCCTGAAACTCGTGAAAAAGGAACTGCAACGCGTGATAGACAAACCGCTCTCCCCCAACCAGCTCAATGCCGCCAAAAGGCAGATTAAAGGGCAATTGGGAGTAGCCTGCGACAATCGTGAGAGCTTCGCCCTTGACTTCGGTAAGAGTTTTCTGCACTATGGTTGGGAAAAGGATATCACCGACCTGTTCAAGCGTATCGACGCACTTACAGCCGACGATATACAGCAAGTAGCCCGAGAGATATTTGCCCCCGAGCTACTCACCACACTTATCATAAAATAGCGCAAATCAAGAAAGCAAAAAAATTGAGCAAATCAAGAAAGCAAAAAAATTGAGCGTCACCAGGTGACGGGTGACGCTTTCTTGAAAACATCAGCGCGACTGACGCACACCCATTCTTGCTTCAATCACATTGATGACATAGTCGCCCAATTTCTCACATTCACCCACGATATCCATGTACATAGTACCGATGGCATAAGAATACTCGTGGTCGTTCACTGCATTGATATTTTGATTGCGCAGCTGGTTGCGATAGTTGTTAATCTCGTTTTCGATATTGAATGAGCGATTAACATCGAAGTTGTCCTTTCTACCGAGCAAGAGAACATTCATCTGAGTGAGACTGTCGTCGGTGAGCTCGAACATCTGATGG
>JALFCW010000003.1 GCA_022771625.1 Prevotella sp. | reverse complement strand
TTGCCTCAAGTCGCATTGTGGGGTAAGGGGAAGGTATGCACAAATCGGACAAAATTCACGCTCATACTATCATGATGCATAGTGTTCAAGCTCTTTACTGCAATTGAGATTGCCATTGAGATTGCTTGCGGATTTTAGGAAACATTAAAAAATCGTGCATTCCCTTGTAAATATGATACAATGTAACAAATTTGACAGGAAATGCACAATTTTTGCTATTTTGGATACATAAAGAAATAATTTGGCGGAATAAGCAAGTGCTTACTCCACCAAATTGTAATATTATTGTTGCTCCAATTACTTACTTTACCATAACTTTTCGTGTATATGAACCTTTCTTTTGTATATAACAACCGGGGCGAAGAGTACGGGAAGAAAGACGGTTTCCGCCAAGGTCATACAATGCTGTTGAAACACCGGAAGCACACTCAGCTGAAAGGATACCGGTAGAGCTTGTTTCTGTGATTGATATCGTCATGTTGACTACATCCACTGTAACATCATACTTTCCTGCCTTGGTGATATACCACTTGTTGTCATCACCTCCAAACACCATTTTTGTGTCATCTGTAGTGTCACGAAGATAGAATGTCTGTCCCCATCCAGTATATTTGTTTACAGCAACCTTCACCTCTCCCTCAACAAAATCTACGGTAGTCTTGAACACTGTTGGGTTTTCTGCCTCAGGAGAAAGCATGGTGCCATCAGCTATGTTCCATCCTCCGGGAGTGGCAGAACCTACCAACCAAAGTGCGGTATGTTTCAGAGGGGTTGACTGATAGGCTGCCTTTTTTACAACAATAGTCTTGGAAACGAGGTCGCAAACAATGTCATAGTTGGCTGTTTCGCTCACCCTAAACTGCTTGTCGTTAGAGTTCTCTTCTGTTGAAACAAGAGCAGAGGCTACACCTTCAGTTAGAGTAACGTCATTGTCACCGGCACGATATTCGAGGTTTCCCCAATCAGTAGTAGTAAGAAACTTGAACGTTCCATTCGTGCTTAGGTTAACAGTGGCCTTAAACACATCATTATTGTCGCTACTGTTAAGCATCACGATACTGTTATCGATAGACCAAACACCCCATACAGCCTCACCGACGATAAGCAATCGGTCGGCGGCATTCGCTGTAAACACTGTGGCTGCAAGAGCCATAGCGCAAAACATTTTTCTAAGACAATTTCTTTTCATAACTTTATTAATTTATAGGTTTAATACTAATGGCATATCCACCACCACAAGCTGCTTTGAGTTTGAGAACACTCTTGTTTGTCACCTTACACTTGGAGATTGTATATGCTTGTGGGTTCTTTTTATAGTCGGCATCCTTGGCGTCGGCATATATGACTGCCTCATACTTACGGCCCTTGTCAAGGAAGTCAAGCTTCAGGATTGACAGATGTCCGTTCTCACCTGCCGTGCATCCCATAAACCAGTCGTCAGAACCCTTTGCCTTGCGGGCAATAGTGATATACTGCCCCGGCTCAGCCTCAAGATAGCGACTCTCGTCCCAGTCAACAGCCACATCCTTTATAAACTGGAATGCATCTGAATATTTCTCGTAATTGTCGGGTATATCAGCCGCCATCTGCAGCGGACTGTACATTGTGACATACAGTGCCAATTGGCGGGCAAGGGTGGAATTGATGTGATGATGCTTGCCTGGATCAATCTTGCTCATGTCACCTTCAAGGATTCCTGGTGTATAGTCCATCGGACCTCCCTGAAGACGGGTGAACGGAAGTACGGTTGTATGGAAAGCCTTGTTTCCTGCAAACGACTCATACTCAGTGCCACGTGCCGACTCGTTGCCTATGAGATTTGGATAGGTGCGACACAAGCCTGTAGGACGTACTGCCTCGTGGGCATTAACCATGATATGATGCTTTGCTGCCTCAGTGACACAATACAGGTAGTGGTTGTTCATCCATTGTCCGTAGTGATGTTCTCCACGCGGCAATATATTGCCTACATATCCGCTCTTGACAGAGTTATAGCCATACTTGTCCATAAGATTGTATGCCGCTTCAAGATGACGCTCGTAGTTGCGAACCGAGCCAGATGTCTCATGGTGCATCATCAGTCTCACACCTTTTGAGTGAGCATAGTCGTTGAGAGCCTTGATGTCGAAGTCGGGATATGGAGTCTGGAAATCAAACACATAGTCTTTCTCATGACCGAACCAGTCTTCCCAGCCTATGTTCCACCCCTCGACAAGCACCTGCGAGAAACCGTGTTTTGCCGCAAAGTCGATATATTTTCTCACATTGGCATTGTTGGCAGGATGATTGCCGTGGGGCTTGCATTTTGAATAGTCGGTGGAGCCAAGATGTACAGACGGCAGGTCGTTAGTGTAAGACCAAGCCTTGCCTCCACCTATCATTTCCCACCATACACCAATATATTTCACTGGCTTAATCCATGAGGTGTCGGCATACTTGCAAGGTTCATTGAGATTGAGAATGAGACGTGAAGCGAGAGCTTTCCTTGCATCGTCCACCACCATCACTGTGCGCCATGGAGTGCTGCAAGGTGTCTGACAGTGTGCCATATTACCTTGTGCATCAGGGGTGAGCTGCGAATGGAACACAAAATTTTTGTCTTCGAGGTCGAGGTGCATACATGAATAATCCACAAGTGCTGCCTCATGGATATTGACATATAATCCTTCAGCAGTCTTCATCTGCAATGATGTCTGCACACCAGTAGGAGAGAAGAATGTCTGCGAGGCATTGTCGCACTTGGCAGCCTCCATCAACCCGCGTATCTCAGAGAGCTTCGACTCGGTATAGTCGTACTCTTGCGTGTCATAGTCTCCAGGAATCCACCACGCCGTATGATCGCCAGCCATGGCAAACTCTGTATGTTCAGCCTTTACAGTGAAGTAAGGCAGGAACTGTTGCTGTGGGAACTCATAACGAAAACCTACACCATCGTCATAAACACGGAAACGGAAATTCATAAATCGTCCGTTAGACGGTTTCTCCAATTCCACAAACAACTCATTGTAATGGTTACGGATATTGCTCTCCTCACCCCACACTGGGTGCCAAGTCTCGTCGAAGGTGGATGTGGTGGCTTTATTGATGCGGAACTTGTCCATCAACGAGTTCTCCTCGTTGAGTTCCATACCGAGCCGACTTTTCTTAACCACAGGTATGTCCTTGTAATCAATCTTATATGTCGGCACTCCTTCTTCTGTCAGCGAGAAACTCAGTCTAATGTTTCCGTCGGGCGATGCCACGGAGTGTTCCTTAGTCTGTGCGGTGGCGCTAATTGCCACCATTGCACAGACTGCAGATAATATGTACTTATTAATAATATTAATGATGTTATACATAATTTATATATTCAAATATATTATACATTGGTTATTTTGTCAACTTCACCACCTTGCATCCATGCGCAGGTATGTTGGCAGTGACAGCAGAAGCCTTTCCCTCGTCGGCATGCGTCCACAAGTCGCGTACGTTCATTTCGCCGCTTATGCCTATTTCAGAGAATTTGACCGAAACGGTAGAGGTATTGTCGCTGCGGTTAAAGAGGGCGAGGACATAGTCTCCATTTGACATCTGGCCATACCATATCTCGTTCTTCTTGTCGCCGAGCTTGTCGCTGAGCGGTTTGCCTACAAAGCCGTCACGATTCAGCGCAAGGAGTTCGTCGTTGGTGTAGTACTTGGCATTATCGCCTATTGTACTATACTGGTCGGCAGCGGCAACTGGTCCACCTGCAATGAGCTGAAGGGATATTTCAGTCTGCTTTTCTGCCTCGGTGTCAAACTTGTTCAGACGGATGAAGTCACCATCGAGAATAACCTTGTTACGTCCGGCGATATGCGACCAGTAAGTAAAGCCGTCAAACTGATTGTTGCAGTTGGGCCAGTTGGCATACGACTTACCTTTGTCCTGTGCAGAGCAATGCCACCAGCCACCGCCACCAGTGTCACATACGATGCGCACCATATTGCCATAACGAGCCTCAAGTTCAGCGTCGTTATACATGTGTGGCATTACAAGAGAGGTAAAGATACCGTATTTCTTAGCCGACTCAGCGATATAAGCTAAGGCACGAGCATAACTCTCACGACCATATCCACGTCCTACGACACCTATGCCGCGGTCTTTGCCGTCCTCATACCACGAGAGGAAGTCCATACGGATGAAATCCACCCCGAGATTCTTATAATGCTTGAAGAAACCGTCGATATATTCCCTGCATCCTGGATTCTCAGCTACAGCCCAATGAAACCACTTGTCTTCAGAACCGGGATTCTGCACTGCAGTCTTACCATTATAATATAGGTCAGCGAAAGTATAGTCAGTACCCTCGATTTTTGTCTCTCTCGGTCCGTGTATCCACAGCGGATTGTCATATACTCCGAGTTTCAGTCCCTTTGCCTTGCACTTGGCAATGAGGTCTTTCAACGAAATGGAGCCATACTGGGTCATATATCCCGAAGCATCTGTGGAAAGCATGGCGATAAATCCGTCGGTGCATATCATGTCATATCCATGGGGCTTTAGCTCCGAAGCCACGAAGTCGATGATTTTGTCCCATTCGTCGGGAGTGATGTCTATGGTGCTTTCGCCCTGGCGCTCCTTGTCGTAGCAATATTCATATACGCTCCAGTATAGAGGAGCCTTCACATTCTCGTGTATGCCTTCAATGACCGGCAAGTCGGGCAATTCATACTTTGGAGGATATTTCATCTCCACGTCATCCTTGCATGAGGCAAACAATGATGCAGCCGCAAGGGCTATTGTCATTAATGTCATATTTTTCATTGCTGTTTATTATTCTATAGTTTCAGATACATTATTTTTTCTCTACGGCTATTGTGTAGTCCTTGAGATTGAAGGTGATGCGGTATGTACCAGCCTCGGTGACCTTCCATTTATTGTCTGGATCGCCTGCATAGAACACGAAGTCGGGTGCAGCTACACCAGCCGATGAAATCTCGGTATTTGCCACCGACGGACGAAGGAACAGGCATGAATATGTGCCATCCTTGACAAGGCAAGCCTTCATCTCTCCCGGAACAAGTTCGCCCTCCCAAGTGAAGACATACTTGTCGTTGGCATCACGGGTAAACGGCGAGGCTGAATCCATTCCCCAACCGCCTGGTGTCGCATCTCCTATCATAAAGAGTGTCTCGGTCTCTATGGGGTCTTGTTTCACCTCAATTTTACTTATGAACTCTGCCTTTACAGTCCAATGCTCAAGGTCAAGGGTAAGGTGATATACACCAGCCTCTTCCACGCGCCACTTGTTGTCGGGTCCTGTGGTGAAGACAAAGTCGCCGCTCTCCACTCCATTCTTGTTGATCTTGCAGTCGGCAGAGGCAGGACGAATGAATGGCACATCCCAACTGCCCTTCTCAAGGCAAGCCTTCATCTCGCCAGCCTTTAGTTCGCCTTCATACTCGAAGATGTACTTCGACTTCTTCACCAGTTCTGTCGGGTTATTGTTGTCCCAACCGTTAGGAGTGGCATCGCCGAGCATATATACTGCTTCTGCCTCAAGAGGCTCGATTACGGGAGCGTCATTCTCTCCAAGGAACTCTGTTGACATCGTCCAGTTGCGCAAGTCGAAGGTGAGACGATACTTGCCAGCGTATGTCACTCGCCATTTGTTGTCGGGATCGCCGGCATGCATGATAAACTTCTGTGCCGTTATATTGGACTTGTTAATTTCCGCACCATTGTTCTCTGGACGGATAAAAGGAGCGTCCCAACTGCCGGTAGTCAGACAGAGTTTTATCTCACCTGCATATAGCGAGCCTTCCCATGAGAAGACCAAGGCATCGTCGGCTGAGGCCTGCAGGGGTGTAGGATTGCCTATGTCCCATCCGTTGGGAGTGGCATCGCCCACCATAAAGAGGGAAGAAGTCTTGATAGGCAGATCTCCTTCTATGATTACAGGGTCTTTTTCTTCGTCGCAGCCGACAAGACATAAAGCCATGAGAGTTGCGGCAAGACCGGAAAATATATTCTTCAATTTCATAATCGTTGTCATTAATAATGTTATACTTACTCCTTAGTCATTATATCCCGGATTCTGTTTCAAAGCCCTGTTGGCATTGAGGATAGGACGCATAATCGGGAATATTTCTGTATGAGAGTCGGCATCCGGTGTCTTGTCCCACCAAGAACTGGAGGTGAACTTTCCGAAACGGATAAGGTCGATGCGGCGGCGGCTTTCAGCAAAGAACTCACGTCCCCACTCGTCGAGCATCTCATCCATGTCGAGCTGGGCATTACCCTCAGGAGCATAGAGCACTTCCTGTAGATTCTCCTCGGGATAGTTGCGGCGGCGCACTGAGTTGAGCAGTCGTGCTGCCTCGGCTTTCTTTCCCTGACGCAATTTGCATTCCGCAAGTGAATAGATTACTTCTGGAAGGCGAATCTCCGTGTAGTCACTTTCCATCTGGTGAAGGTCATCATCGGTATAGAATGGATACTTTGCGAAATGCCATCCTGAGTTGTGGTCGCCATCGCGTAGCGTACTTGTTGTGGCGGCAAGCCATTTGTTGGGATCCAGTCCCTGGAACTTACCCACAGCGTCACGGATATACAGCTCGTAGTCAACTTCCGGAGCCTTGACTCTCTTCGTAGCACCATTCTCGTCCTTGTATTCGAGATAACCATAAAGGAACATTCCCTCGCGGCGGCTGTCGCCAAGATTACGGTATAGTTTCAGACGCACATCGCCTGGATACTTGCGGAACTTCTGCACTGTCATACCCAACTGATAATCCAAAGGCTCGCCATTGGGAGCATAACTTGGCGAAGCGGCATACTTTGTGTTGTGGTCACCAGCCTTGCACTTTGAGTCGTTGAAGTAGTAACGTGCACGGGCAGGAACAGTCCACCAATATGTGTCGCCCTGATACTGCCAATAGGTATAACCGGCATCAGCGGGGAAACCGAATATCACCTCATCGCAGTTGTCGTTGTCCCAGTCAAAGGCGGCATCCCAACGGTCAGCCACGGCATACTTGCCGTAATCGCCATCGACAATCTTCTGCGCTATTGCGGCACACTCGTCATATTTCTCCTCACCAATATACACCTTGGCATTTAGGTAGAGGCGCACGAGAAGGGCTGCGGCACTCGCCTTTGTCCATTGGCCTTGTATGGTAGAATTGGTTCCAAGGTTCGTTTTCTCGATGAGCATGGGTATTGTCTCCTGCAATTCTGTCTCGATGAAATCGAATATTCTCTTAGGCTCCACCTGAGTCTCAGTATTCATCGACACGTCATTGTAGCTCACAGCAAGTGGTACATTGCGGAAGGCATCAAGCAGTCGGATGTAAAACCATGCGCGCAGCACCCTGCACTGTGCCTTGAGATTGTCAAACTCAGCCTGCGAGAAGCCAAACTTATCCGGCGAGAGCGTATTAAGGTCTTCAATGACATAATTGGCCTGCATGATACCCTGGAAGCATCCGTTCCATTCTGTCTGGGCATCGCCTCCATCCTCCACGTTCCACTCATGATAGTGCAAGCGGCGCCATTTGCCTCCGTCGTCCCACCATCCGTCACGGGTGGGAGTGATGAGCTGGTCGGCCGACAGTTCGTTGAGCACGTGCCGGCTCTGTATGCTCCAGAAAGCATGTTCAAATGGGCGGAAGGTGGCACGCACGACATCCATCTTCGTATTATAGTAGTTTTGTGTGCCCACCTGGTCGTAAAGAGTCTCGTCGAGGTCTGTACAACCCGTAAGTGTGGCTGCACATAGAGCCGCAGAAACTAAATATTTGAATATCTTCATATCTTTATCTAAATTAATCGTTATTAGAAATCAATTTGCATGCCTACGATAAACTGGCGGGTTGAGGGGAAATAGGTTCGTGAGCCTTGTCCACCCGGAGTGAGTCCGTTGACTTGATATGTCGAGGGGTCAACGCCACTGAATTTTGTCAGTGTGAACACATTCTTTACTGTGCCATAGAGCCTGATACGGTCGATGAAACGGCAGTTCTCCGCCTTTAATGTATATCCCAATGTTATCATGTCGAGCTTGAGATAGTCACCACGCTCAAGGAAATAGTCGCACACCACGGGATTGGCAGTCGATGAAACCACGAAATTCTTGGCGTATGCCTTCTTCAGACGGTTACCCGTGAAGTTGCGTGTGCCATAATAGAAGTCATGGATATTAAAGAGGTCGAATCCGAATGCCCCACGGAAGAACAGCGAGAGGTCGAAATCCTTGTAGCGGAAGTTGTGTGACGTTGACATGGTGAACTTGGGCATACCATTGCCCACCACCGTGCGGTCGGCATCGCTTGCCTGTGAAGCCCTGATGATGTCGCCATCCTTGTCATATACGAGCCATTCGCCATCAGCGGTGTGACCTGCATATCTCCACATATAGAAGTTTCCAAGCGACTCGCCTTTCTGTATGCGCTGCAGATTGTAGAAGGGATACGGATCTTCTGTACCGCAAACGTCATAGTAGTCCTGGCCCACATACTGCGAATTGCTGAAATCGACAAACTTGTTGCTTTGGGTGGTTCCCACAAAGTTGATGTCATAAGAGAAATCTTTGGTATTCACCGCACGGAAGTTCAGGTCAATCTCTATACCTGTGTTCTTCATCGTTCCTACATTGACAAATGTTTCGTCGAAGAGATATGGTGGCACCGACACCTTGTAGTTTCCAAGCAAGTCTTGCTGACGGCGGTTGAAGTAGTTGACCGAACCATACAGGCGATTGTCAAAGAGTGAGAAGTCGATACCCACGTTCCAGTTCTTGCCTTTCTCCCAGCGCAGGTCGGGATTGACGTTCTTCGACGGTCCCCATACCTGGAAGTACTTGCCGTTATAGAAGTAATATCCGAATCCTGTCATGGTGTTCAGAGAGAGATAGCTTCCGAAGTCCTGGTTGCCGGTAATACCGAAGTCTGCTCGCAACTTGAGGTCGTTCACCCATTTCACTCCCTTCATGAACTTCTCGTCGGATATGCGCCATCCGGCTGATACGGCAGGGAAATTACCCCATTTGTGGTTAGCTCCGAACTTCGACGAACCCTCATGGCGCAACGAGGCTGTAAACATATACTTGCCTGCGAAGTCGTAGCTGACGCGACCGAAGAAGGCAATCAGTTTAGAGTCGTTCTGATAGCTGCCCATACATATCTCTCCCTCTTCCTTGGCATACTCTCCCGAACCAAGATTGTCGGCTCCAAGTCCGTCATTGGGGAAATCCTTGTTATAGGCATTAAAGCCCGAATAGCGCGAATACTGGTAGGAATAACCTGCCATAGCCTTAACGTTATGCTGACCAAAACTGCCGCTGTAGTTGGTGAGCCACTCCATAATCTGCTGGCGCTCCTTGCTGTACGAACGACTTGCCTCGCCCTCTCGACCGTTATTGATGGCAATGGTGCTGGTTGACGGACGGAACCATGTGTTGTTGTTGCTGTATTGATGGTCGGCAAACATCAATTGCGTCGTAAGGCGATGGTTGCTCTTTCCTTCCTTAGCAAGCAATGGCAACAGATTAAGCTTGACTGTGGCATCCCAGTCGAGAAGTTTCGTGTCGGCATGATCTTGTTCGAGCTTCTGACGTTCCACAGGATTCGAGCCCACTACCTGTCCCATGAAGTTATAATAACGAGCGGGATTCTCCGGGTCCATCATGGGAGTGGTAGGATTGGCCTCGATGGCATCCTTAAATACACTCCAGTCGGCATTGTCACGATATATGATACGCGGAGCCACATTGGCTGTGAAGGTGAACAGTCCTCCCTTGCTTGTGTGCATCACCGATGCACGTGCACCATATTCCTCGCGCTCCGAACGCAGGTCGATACCTTTTGCATCACGATAGTCGGCACTGATGCGATAGTTGTTCTTGTCGTTGCCGCCACTCATGGTGAGGGTGTGCTGCATTGTAACACCTGTGCGGCTCACCGCGTCAAGCCAATCGACATTGCCGCCAAGGTCAACACCTGTGTCGCCCCATCCGAGACGGACGTCACGATAATCCTGCGCGCTCATCATGTCGAGTTCTTTCTTGATAACATCAAACGACATCATACCTGAATATGACGTATGAACCGAACCGTCCTTGCTTCCCTTCTTTGTCGTCACCACGATTACACCATTCGAACCGCGTGTTCCGTATATTGCAGAGGCTGCACCGTCCTTGAGAATGTCAAACGAGGCAATGTCGTTGGGATTGATATTAGTAAGGTTGCCGCCAGGCACACCGTCGATGACAATCAATGGACCAAGACCGGCAGAACGCGAGGAGACACCACGTATCTGGATGCTTGCCTGATTGTTGGGGTCGCCCGCACCAGTGTTTGTGATTGACACACCAGGCACCTTGCCCTGAATCATCATAGAGGGGTCGAGCGAACTGACTGTGAGGAAGTCCTTCTCGCTCACATGTGAGATGGCTGAAGTAAGCTCTTTCTTGTCCATGGTGCCATAACCTATGACCACCACCTCATTAAGGATATCACTCTTCTCCTTCAGCGTCACGTCGATGACCTTGCGTCCGTTAACCTTCTCGCTTGCGGTCTCAAATCCCACATACGAAAAAATCAACGTGCCCGAAGAAGACACCTCGATGGAATAATTACCATCCACGTCTGTCACTACTCCCTGGCCGGTCTTGTCAACTCTCACACTGACACCAATCAGTGGTTCCCCGCCCGGGTCTCTCACCGTACCGGTTATCTTTGCCTTTTGGGCTGATGCTGTCATCGTGACACACACCATGAATAACATCATAAGAAACCGATATATCACATTCTTTGTCCTTAATTGTTTCATAATGTTTTTAAAATTTTAGTTGTTTCGAATTTTTGTGCAAAGATATGGACTTTTTTATTCAATTGTTCCGACAAGTACCCATAAAGTACATTATATTTTTTTGCTTCTTCTATTACCATATTGATTATCAGCACAATATTAAACAAGTAAAAATACCGTAAAGTACATTCACCTATTAGTGTAAAAAATACAAGATACACTGAAAGATGACGAGCAGGTAATCACCCAAAATCCACACTCCCTTACCACCGAATTACGCATCTTCGCACTCATACGCCTCGGCATCAAGGAAAGTTCGGAAATTGCAGCCCTACTCTACTACACCCCGCGCACCATATACAACTATCGCTCTGCTTTCAAGAACAAAGCCATAGACCGTGAGTCTTTTGAAGAACGTGTTTGTACGCTATGCACCGTGATTAATTAGTGCGGTTACCACGCAGTTCTCCAGGGCTTATACCATACTCATCTTTGAAACATTTAGCGAAATATGAGGGGGCACTGAAGCCTGTATCGTATGCTATTTCTGAAATTGAACGATCTGTTGTTTCGAGCAGTTGGCGACCACGTGCTACACGCGATTTACGCAACAATTCTACAGGAGTCGTACCAGTGAGAGCCTTAATCTTGCGATATAGCTGCACACGGCTCATGCCCATCTCCTCGCCTATGCGCTCCACATTAAAGTCGGCATCATGCAGGTTTTGCTGCAGTATGGAACGGAAACGCTCAAGGAATGGACTCTCGTTTTCCGGTGTACCCGTTGGAACTACCACATCCTTTGTAATTTCATCGTTCACTATCAATTTCATGATATAAAATCTATATACCAGAATAGTACTGGTGCAATAAATTTGCACGGTTAATAAAAATCATCAAATAAAGTGAGTTCTTTGACATTTTGTTTTTGAATGATTGAGTTTTTTGGCTTTGTGATGAGGTCTCTCAAATCCACTTTTTCGAGTGCTGAGATTCTTATCAACGTAGCTACCTCGGTGATTGAATACGGACTTTTATAGTCTGCCTTTATCTTAGCTATTAACAGGTATGCAATGATGGCAACCCACAAGTGAGTACGTACTGCATTCTCTGAATACCCCCACAAGGTCTTCACAACGATGTTCTGCTTTACCCACTTGAAGAAAACCTCTATGTCCCACCTGTGGCGGTAAAGGTTGGCAACCTCAAGGGCACTAATCTCAAAGTTGTTGGTGATAAACACGACGTCATTGTCCATTTCTGAGTCATGGTAAGTCACCATTCGGATAGTTTCTGGATAGAGCTTCTTCGACCTAAAAGTAGTAAGCCTTATGTTAAAGTCACCGCAGATTCCCGTACTAGGATCAAAGTCATGCCGATGGTCTGTAACCTCGTATCTCATGTTATCCTTGGGGCGGCTTATCCAGTAAGCACCAGCCTTATGAAAACGATATAGGGCAAGGAGATCGACATACGCTTTATCCATCATGTAGAATGCAAGTGGCTCTGGCACAATGTTATCCAGCTCGTTGCTGTCGTGCCATTTTCCATCTGTAATATGGATGTTGGCAGGGATGCTTCCACGTAGATCCAGAAGTGTATGCATCTTGACTGCACCTTTGCTGTACTTACCCAAAGCCCATGCTGCCAGAACAATACTCGTTGAGATAGTCGTAGAGTCTAAGGCATAGAGGACATTATCTATCGTTATCTCCGCCACCTTTGTATTTGAATACATTGGTCGGACGATGCCGATGAGATACATTCCGAGTTCTTCGTAGATGCGATAATCACGATTCTCATTTGCACGAGACAAAGAGGAATGCGTTACATGTTTTCGAATCCCCAAATGATATAGGATTCCACTATGTGCTTCAAGGCACATGCAGATATCTCTTAAGGAGTCACAACATGTTATCTGTCCGAACAATAGTTGGAGTAACTGATTGTAGCATGATAATTCCTTTGCGTGCCAGTCACCTTTATACTTCTTTACCAATTTGTCAAATTGATATCGAGGTATAAAGTCTATGACTTGAGCGAAGATATATTTGCCTGTATTCATAATTCTGCAGTTTTGGCTGCAAAATTACTCAATCAAATTCAAATCAAAAAATCACAGAACGCTTGTAAGTGATTAAATATTAAACTAATAGATGTGATTTTGCGAAATTTATCGCACCAATAGTATTCATTTTTATATAGTCATTACTTTTAAATCTTGATCATTATTATGATCGAATAAATTATAAGCCCGATCAGCCTTTGAGTTACGAACCATGCCTAAGGTTACAGCACAAGATACGGACATGGCCATATGAACATCTATAGCTTCATCCGCTGGCGCATGTAGATTTATATCCTCCAAAATGGCCCTAACCTTAACACGAAAATCTGCCAATTGATCTTTGGAACGGAGATAATCATTGTTAGGTTCAGGAATTGTCAGTTCCCATATGCTCACATCCTGTCCATCATACAATCTGTCTACTCTGTCACGAACAGCAGCGGAGCTAAGGGAGAACACCATAACGGGCTTACCCATCTTTTTATCCGGTTCCTTTACAATAAACGGCTGAACTTTGTCTGTTTGCCACATCCAAGAACGAGGTTCCTTGTGTAGTTGATAGACCTGGACATCAAACTTATCTGACATCAGAGCCCCAAGTAGCACTAACAATGGCATAGGTGCTATAGCAAACAAGGAGAAACGGCTCATTCTGTTAGCTTGCAAATATTGTTCGACTTTCAATTGGAACTGTCGTTCAAGATTTTGCCGTTCTGTTACCCAATATTCCAGAGATTTATCTTGAACTGAAGAATTTATGAGGCCCAGTTCAATCGGTCTCGACTCGGAGGGATACCATCCATCAAGGAGCAATGTCTCATTAACTTCGTCTGAATTGATGACACAATTCTGGCACCCTACATTGGCAGCATAAGTAATCACAGTGGAATATCTATCCTTACCAATACTCAAAATGCGACGCACTCGTTCTTCATGACGTTTCTTCATCGCAAAGAGTTGATCATCGGTATACTTTTCAAGTATCGTATCAATCATTTTGTGATGTTTGGGGCAAAGTAACATAATATTATTTCTATCCTTACAATACTTTTCCGACAAATCAATATCACCACGTGGACCATCCGGAGAGTCTCCAATGATGTGAGCATATTCTCCGAAATTGAATTTCTGTTTCGTCAACATATCCTCATAGATAAACTCGGGACATCCTTCAAGTTCACATTGACCTCCTGCTTCAGCAAGTAGTATTCTCTGATCTTGTGGACTTAATGTTCTTTTTGACATAGATTATAATCTCCTTTCTTTAATATATTAATAATTCGTCGGCAAAGGTAAATAGAAAATTCAAATCTGCAAAATATTTTATGGTGTTTTTGCGTATTTTTTTTACGCTCGAATACATTTTGACGGAAAGACTACATAATATAAACAACAAAAGCGTAGCATTACTACGCTTTTTTACATCATATCAAACTATTATTTTGTCAAAGAGCAGTCTTTACCTCATTGATAAAGGTCTCAAAATCAAAGTCATCCTCTATGAAAGGAAGACCATCCAATTCGTTATCCATATAAACTCTGAACAAATTATTATTATTGTGGATTTTGGATTGATTCACTTTGAGAATCTGAGTTTCTCCATCTTCATTTTTTTTGCAGATTCTAATAATGTCGCGTCGTAGCCTTTTATTCATCAAAAGAGCAATGGTTTGCGTCGTTATTATCAATTGGCTTTGAGTTGTTAGAGCTATATACATCCGCTGTAATAGATTTATTGCTATTTGGTGTATTGAATAACTAAATTCATCAATCAGTGTACACGCACGCGCCAGGAAGGACGAATATCTTGTTTAAATTTCTGTTAATAAATATAAAATATCTACAGTCATATTTGGCTTTACAGCTCATTTGCATACAGTTGTATGTTGACAACCTCTTATATTATATACAATAGACTACAATACATTTGTGTACAACAAAAATGGAAGATAAGGAATATTTGAAGCAATTTGCTCAGAGAGTTAGAACATTAAGAGAAGAGCAAGGTATCTCACAAGAGAAACTTGCAGAACGTTCAGATCTTCATCGTACATATATTGGCATGGTGGAAAGACTTGAACGTAATCCATCACTTGTTTGTATTCATAAGATTGCAAATGGATTAGGTATTAACATAAAAGAGTTATTTGTATGACAATAAAAGAAACAGAAACTTTAAGAGCCAATATTCAAAATAGTTTTGAATTGCTAATAAAGAAAATAGGTACAATCCAAATCGGTTTACCTTCGCAATTTCCATACGGTTGGAGAAAGTCAGCTAAAGGAAGAACTGTTTGGAGAATTGTAGAAGAGATAGTAACACAAAATTTACAGAAATACCATTCGGATTTTAATCTCGACAAAGCTGAGCCTTCACCCTCCGAGGTGTCTGTGTATGATATTAAATGCACATCTAACAAGCAGGATGCCTATGTGAATATTAAGTCTGCATTAGCAAATACAAGAAATAGTAAAGATGATATTTCAAAAGCTAATGGTTTAATTGATTTCTACAATCAAGACAAAGAGAAACAGTTCTTTGTAGCCACCTTTTACATAAAGTTTAATTCTAACATGACTATTGAAATTGAGAAATGTGTTGTTTTCCCTGTTGCATGGATTCCAGACATCTATATTAATCCCAGCAACAATGGCAACTTACAGTCATCAAAATACAAAGATTTGTTATTAGCACAAAAAAGAACAAATGACGCCTTTATAAAAGAACTCTTAAAAGCCAAAGCTATTGCAGATAAAAAGAAGGCAAAAAAGAAAGCAAAAGTCACAATGAAGAAGTCAACAAAGAAATAAAGTGAGTGGCATTCTGTATTTAATCATTTCAGACTTGTGCAGAATGCCACTGACTATCATCCATCAGAGTATTTTCTCAATCGTCGTATCCGTAAACGTACGCCAAATTTCGAGTTTCACTTTCTTGTAATCACTGAATAACTGACCGACATGCTCAATCTCAAACACAAGCCGTAGATCATTTTTGTCCTCATTTTCTTGGCCTTCCTTGCGATAGCCAAGTCGAGCAATCTTGATATAGTAAAGATCGCGAATGCCTTTTCCAGAGAGGTACGGCATGAAGTAGTAGAGTTTGTTGAGCGCAACTGTTGACGGGAATTTCTTGCCTGTATAGTAAATCTTGGCCGAACCATCGAGATACCGCTCCCAATTATCCTTCTTGACGTTGCAGACAAGGAGGTTCTTTGCGAGGTCGATAGGCAGGTTACGATGAATGCTCTTCGAATCATATTCTAGCTCAATATCCTCACAAACCATATCATTCTGTGTAATAGGCTCAAATTCATATTGGTCGAAAAGGTCGAGAAAATTCAGCTGTTTTACACGTGATTTGCTTATAATTTTGACAGATTCTTCTGTAGTTGATAAAAGAGTCTCTTTTAGAGCTTGAAGTCTTTCATTAAATACGTCTATCTTACTTATGCCGTCAGTATATCTCAATGAAAAGAATTCATTCAGTAACAGTATCCCATTTTTCTCTTTCTGAGTATCTTTAATCAATGCGTACACATTCTTTATAAACGAGCTCTCATCTGGACTCAGCAAGGTCAAGTCCACAACCATGCCTTTGTTTAGATCGTTTGGTTCGAATTTAATAAGACCATTCCCGTATTGACGCGAATTGTCGAGAAAAATCTCCTTTGCCACATCCGTAATAAGGTATGCAAACAACACCTCTACATCAAGCCCAGTATTTTTAGGATAAACGCAATGGAATGTTGTGAGGTTATAAATATTTGCTTCGTTGCGAATGAAACGCAAACCACTTCTATTGAAAACAGAAACCCATATTGGCGCAGGAGGCCGATTCTCAATAGCATACCACGGAGAACGACTTGCTGTAAGATAACGTTTGTTGATTTCTGATTCTTCACCAAGATGTATGTACCTTTGCACATTTTTGTTGTTTGGTGCAGTACTACCGTTGAATAGATAGACGGCCTTATCGGCGTTTATTAATTTTGTGTATTCATTCTGAGTAAAAAAAGTCTGTGGAGCATCTACAGCTTTGCAGATACATGGCATCAAGCACTCTTCGGGAATATCATAGTCATCTGCTTTTGAAGGCTTAAACGTAAAAAAATCGTTTGCGCCTGTAGCGATACCACGCGAAACCTTGGCAAACTTAGAGAACGGCACAAGATGATTGTATTTACAACTATTACCTTCTTCATAGTATGATTTCCACTTTATGTTTGCATCAAGCTCCGAGGTATTGTATTCCGTATATTCACTTAGACAAGTGTTTAACCCTTCTATATTGTTGACTAATGAGAAACGTACACTTACAGAACCAGTCGTTCTTTCACAAAGGAGAATACAAGCGGTTGTTAAAGCATCGTCAAAAGCACATTCTGTAAAATCGATGACTATTATGTGGTGCAGAGTGTTACTCTCTATCAAAGCGTGTTTTACCTCTACACCATAATCGGAATTGAGGAACTCCGAGGGAATAATGTATGCCAGACGTCCGCCTTCTTGCAACTGAGCAATTGATTTTAGAAGGAACAAAGTATATAGGTTAGTGAAACCATTAAGTTTTGTTCCTAAATGATTGTTTACATCTGGTATATAAGTAGCATTGTCGTAATCGTGAAATTTTAAATATGGAGGATTACAAACAATGGCGTCATATTTTGCATTCCAATCACTCGCAAAATAATCTTCATTCCTAAGATTCACTCCATTTGGGCGAGCTGTAACTGCACTTGCAAAGATTTGTTCATCAATTTCGTACGCATCTATAGGTAGAGTTGCATTCTGAGCAAGGATACGCGAAAAAATTCCCAAGCCGTATGCTGGTTCGAGAACACGAGTCTTCTGCTTTCCATGTAACACCCATTGGCACATAAACTCAGCAATCTTTTCTGGTGTGAAGAACTGAGCATATCTTTTGCGGTGGTCAAGAGATGTTGACGCAATGTATTTCTGTTCGAGAGTCATCCTATTAGAGTTTTATTCCAAATAGAGATTCAAAATTGTTGGCATCCAAGCATGCCTCACCGCCATCAAATTTCACATAAAACAATAATCTCCCTTTGTTTAACTCCTTTCTCACACTTTGATGATTAGGTTCGGTAACGGCTTCTGCAAGGCAAGTACCATCTTGAGAAGGTATCTTAATGGTTGTCTTGTTTTGATTCTTTGTATCTTGTTCAATGAAGTATTTGTCATCCTCCAAATCGGGACTTGACACAAGTTCCAAAATGTGCTGAAACGATACACCATACACTTTGTCAAAAAATACCTGTACGTAAAAATGTGGCACATTGTAAGTCATTATCCATTTGTGAACGACCTTCAAATCTTCCACCTTGGGGGTGATGGATAATGAATTGCGCTTTTGTATTACCTTCAGACAGTCTTTTAGTTCAGACAGATTGTCTGTTAATTCTTGAAGCCTTTGCGAGGTCTTCCACGTCGGTTTTCGGTAGTCGATAGATCGTACAGAAGTTTCGTCAAGCTGCTGAAGAATCGCTATCAGCTCAGGACGTTTCTGTTCCAACAGATCAACATATTCGTCTAATACAATATTCTTTAACTCAATAGCTCTTTCCGTATTTTTACGAATAACTCTGTTGGCCTCTTCTGTGTATTTATTGATGAGGAAAGCGCTCGAACGAACCTCAATGCCTGCAATAGCTTTAGCAACATAGTCGCCAATCTCACTACTTGATTTTGAACTGATGTCATAACCAAGAGATTCATTAAAATCCTCCTTCTTGAACAGCAGAATGTCTGGACGTTTACCAATGGCATCGAGTTCAGCCTGATAGTCATTGAAAAACTTTTCAAATCCTTCATCTCCTGCTACAAGGTCATCAGATTTACCATACCTCACAGCAACAATATTCTCAGAATTGTCATTAATTGCTCTGAATAAAACATCCTCCGCCCAATCGCCTTGCTGCTTGTTGGTAATGAACTCAGAAGATGCCTGTGTAGGCATTGAAGCTTCGCTACGAGGTTCATCAAAGTCAATAAGACCTGTATGGATGTTACTGCAAATGTTGTTTATAATATCTTTGTATGCCATAACTATCTTGATTTAATAATGTTTTCTGTTAACTATCAATGTGATTTACTTCTGCGGTTTATCTATCACCATATACTTAGCACCACTTTTAACAAGTGTACCCCATCCATACGGACAGTTATCACACAGGTAGATGGATTGCTCGGTAATGGTTTTATCATTCTTGTCATCGTATGACTCTGAGGTTACACAGACAAGAGTAATGTACTTGTCACCTTGCTCAGAATCTTCTACCCAGTAATTGTCTTCTTCACAGTCGAGCCATTTGTTTGTGATAATCTCCTTTTCAATTTGCTGTGCAAGTGCTAGTCTTTCTTCGGCATCGGGGAGCATCTCTGTCAACTTGCGATTATATTCCTTGCATAGTGCTTTCGCTTTTTTCTTATCCGTCAGTTGTCTGACTTCTGCATCGTATTGGCGCATCAAGCTTTTAGCCTCTTTGAGAAGGTTTCGAGAGATGGGCTTGAAGTTACAGAACTCACCTTCAACAGCAACCATAGGGAATCGACGCTGAGCATTGATTCCCTTTTCGTCAAGCGAATACAATGTTACAATACAGAAATCTTTATTCCCAGCATCCCCTTTCACTTCGTTTATCTCCATGAAAACGAGAGGGTGCGGAGCCATTCCAACAAAAGCATTGCCTTTCTTGAAACGTGGAGTTATGTTTGGTTCCTTCTTCTCCATTATATGCTGTTTTTTCTTGCTTACTTCTTATATTCTTCTTCCTTCTCTGTTGCTACGATCTTCCTATGGTTCGGCATCTCTGCCGGGGATGGTTGGGTACATCGGGATACTCCTTTTCCAGTTTCTCAGCCAGTCGCGGCAAGACTTTATTCCTTATGTAGTTCTTGTCTCTGTTTGCGAATTGCGCTATTTCGTACATCGATCGCAACGTGGAACAGTATTCCAAAATGTAGATGGCCATTTCTTCGGACGAGATTTTCTTCTTCGGGCTTGCAACTTTTTCTTCGGAGGTTACAACCTTTGGTTCCGAACTTGCAACCTTTTCATCCAAGGTTGCAACCTTTGAACTGGAGATTGCATTTTTTGCATCAGTACTTGCATCCTTTTCTTCGTCTGGGGACAAGACTTGTGACAAAGCTGGGGACAAGCTGGGGACATCACCGCCAACTTTACCGCCATTTTTACTGCCATTTTCGTTGGTATAGCTCTGTGACACTTTCACATCAACCTTGAATGCCGTGATAAGATTGACGTTGAACTCTGCGGGTTGGTTGCCATTTTCCTTCAAGTCAGTCTGAACTTGTCCTACACCTCGATTGAACATATTGACATAGCCCAGCGTCTTCATGGCACTGGCAACAAGTGGATTGCGATAATCGTTCACACTTGGAAAATTCTCAGGACGGGCATTGCCATACAAGCCACCAGCATTCAGAATCTCCAGATGGCTGGCAAACTCATAAAAGCGAAGTGGCGTTTTACTCTGCATATCGCGGTGCATACAGGCGTTGAGAAGAAGCTCTCGGATAGCCTGATAGGGGTAGTTGCTGACCATCTCCTCGCGAAGGATAGAAACAAAAACGGGTTTCTTCTTGATGACAGACAACTCCAAAAGCGATTCCAGGCGCGGCAACAATTCACAATAGTTGCCTTCCAACTGCATTTCATTCTCTGCCTCACTGGTCACGTCTTCACCCTTGAAGCACACATACTGCACGTAAAGACCTGGCATAAAACGGCGTGGTTTGTTGCCAAACAGGACGACCGCTGCGTATGTTGGGCATTGATGCTCTGTGTCATACATGCCCACAGCGGCCATCTGTTCCTCGATGGGACGAGAATCCATGTCACCTGTTGAAGTGTTTCGCTCCACACGATAGGTTTCCGTGCTATGCAGCGATTCTTGTATTTCGTCTTTTGTTATCATTCGACTTATTTCTCTTGATTGAATTCTTCCTGTCTCACCAACTCCTGCACAGGCACTTCAAGTGCATTGGCAATAGCTATGAGTGTTTCAAGGCTGGGTTGGGTAGTGTTTGTTACCCATTTGGATATAGTTGCCTGATCCTTTCCCAACTTATCCGCCAACCACTTGTTGTTTAGGTCGTGTTCTGCTAGAACGATTCTTATCCGATTTAATTTAGCCATGATAGATTTCTCTTATTTGAGGGCAAAGATACAAAAAATAATTCATAATTCAGCAGAATACACATAATTTTTATTGTTTACAGTGAAAATTTGATGATTTTATCAAGTATTTGTCGTTATCATTGGCACAAACAAGTCATTTTGGCAACGTAATCGCATTCCTCTTCGAGCATATTTTAATTTGCTGGTAATTTGCTGGCAACTTGCTGAAACAATCAAAATGCGGATATAAATATGTCTAATATACTGATAATCAGCGATAATTAAGATCAAGTTTAATTTGCTGGTAATTTGCCAAAGAAAGAGATAATAGAGCTATTTTACAGGTATTCCTGAATAAGAAAGTGCCAATAATGGCAGATATTTAATGCGACCAAGACAAACCTCACGACTAAAAGTTGCCAGTATTGGCATATTTTAGTAATGACAGGGGGCGTTTCTGCATTCCATAATCAATCCAAATCAAAAAAATGTAGCAAGTATGTGATTTTTTATGTGTTTTCTTTTGGTTGTTTGGGGAGAAATATATACCTTTGCAGTGATTTTGTAACATGTTGATTATCAATGGTTATTTCCGTTTTTGTGACATGTGTGCAACCCCCGGTGCTAACGCATTGATAGTCAGTTAAAGTCGTTTTCGAGGAGGTGAAGTAAGCCCCTGTAGAAAGAATACATTATAGGTAATACATTAATCAAATGAAAAGCGTGTGTCTCTTCTGAGTCACACGCTTTTCTTGTTTTAGAACACCCGATTATAATGACATAAGAACAGGGCATCCTAAGGTCAAAAGAACACCCTATTCTTGTATCATAAGAACTGGGTATTCTAATGACATAAAAACTGAGTATTCTAATGACATAAGAACTGAGTATTCTAATGACATAAGAACTGAGTATAGTAATGTCATAAGAACCGAGGTCTATGGATCTCCAAGATACTCCATTTTACATTAAAATGGATAGGGGACATTTGGACGGGGAGGCAGGGGATGATGATTGATGACTGAGGAGGCCGATTGATGATTCGCAGAAATTCGGCAAGGAGAACGAGAAAAACGGATATAAGTTTTGATATATGAAAATTAATTATTACCTTTGCAAAAAATCAAGAAGTTAAGAATATATGAAAAGAAAAATAAAGAAAGGTTGTTTGGCAAAGGGAATAGTTTTACTCTCTATTGCTATCGTAGGCTCTATAATGAGCGTGAAGGCATGCTCGGATAATAACGAGGAGGGACTGGAAAAGGGAAAGGAGACGATGGAGAAAGAAGCGACTACTGTAGATACTGCTCTCGTAAGCCGACTTGCGGATTTTGCATCTAAGCAACGCCCAGAGGGGAAATTTGCTTTCCACGTATATGACATCACTGCCGACAAGGATGTTTATGGATGTAATGACACTCTCGCACTGCCATCGGCATCGTGCATGAAACTACTATCGGGAGTGGCTGGACTGAAATTGCTGGGTGCGGACTATCACTACTGGACCGGTATTTTTATGCGGGGCACAGTGGGAAATGAGGGAACGCTTAATGGTGACGTGGCGTTTCGTGCAGGGCTCGACCCACAACTGATGGTTCCTGACCTGAACGTCTTTGCAAAGGCGATAAGGCAAAAGGGAGTGAGAAAGATTGGAGGAAAACTTATCGTGGACCTGCATATCACCGAACCTGTGAAGAGCGAGGAACACTGGTATCCATGGGACCTCACCTTCTCTAAGTACGGAATCTTCTACAAGGGCGGCGACCGTGTGGTGAAGGCTCTCAAGGCCTCGTTGAGGGGCTGCGGGGTGAGCGTGGCTGACAGTCAGATTGTAATGTCGAGCGTGCCAAAGGGATTTACATGCCTGCATGTGAGTCGTCGGCAGATTGATGATGTGGTGAAGAGGATGTGGAAGAACAGTTCGAACACACAGGCAACAGCCATGCTATACACCATCGGCAGCAGGGTGAATCCCAAGGGTAACCCCGTGACGGAAGGAGTTGACTATCTGCGACGTTTTCTCACCGACAGTCTATCGCTCACCTCTCCATCACTGTGTATCCACGACGGTTGTGGATTGTGCACCCATAACCGTCTGTCGCCAATAGCTCTCACCACCATCCTGCGCTATGGTTATAAAGACGATGCCATCCGCGCCTCACTCAACCGCAACCTTTCGATATCGGGCAATGACGGTACGCTGGTGCGCGAGATGGCAGGACCTAAGCTCCGCGGAAAGATACGCGCCAAGACGGGCACCCTCTCCCACCCCTATGGCATCAGTTCGCTGGCCGGATTCTGCGAGGGCAGTAATGGGCATACGCTTGCCTTTGCTATCATGGACAGTGAGATGTCGGTACTCGACGCGAGAGTGCTTCAGAGGAGGCTATGCGAGGCGTTGGTGAAGGAATAAAAGAAATAAAAACACAGAGACACGGAGACACAGAGTCAATATCTAAACTCTGTACCTCCGTGTCTATGTGTTTAATATGTAATTACTCAGCTGCGTTCTCCTTGTCGATGGCAATGATGCGCGCCTTGACATTGGCGAATTCCGCCTTAAGCTTCTCTACCTTACGATTCATGTCGTCGATGAGTTTATTTCCTTTCTTGCTGCTCACACTGAGGAAGCCGATATTATTTTCATAGGTTTGAATCTCACTCTTAAGAGAATCATACTGACGCATCAGGCGTGTGCGCTCATCGAGAGAACTATCACCACGGCGTGACTTACCGCCCTGACGACGTGACTTACCTGGGAGTATTCCAAACTTGTCGCGCAGGCTATTGATGACGGTATGATATTCATCATATAACTTGTCTTTCTCTTTGAACGGCACATGACCAACAGCCTTGTATTCCTCGGCCAACTCCTGAAGAGCGGTATTGGCCGCATCAGCGTCGTCGGTATCCAAGAGAGCCTTGAGTTTCTCAATTATCTCGCGCTTATGCGTGAGGTTGACATGCTCCTCATTGCGCTGTCCTTCGGTGGCTGCATTGCGTGCCTCGAAGAAATGGTTGCATGCAGCAAGGAAATCCGACCACAACACGTCGCCCTGTTTCTTGGGCACAATACCGATGGTTTTCCACTCCTTTTGGAGTGCGATAAACTTATCAGAAGTGGATTTCCAATCAGTGCTGTCCTGCAATGCCTGGGCTTTCTCCACCAATGCACGTTTTTTGTCGGCATTAGTCTTGAATATTTCCTTCAGTTCGCGGAAATACAGTGCCTTTCTTCCAAAGAAATCATCACAAGCAGCCCTAAAGCGCTCAAATATCTTAACATTCATTTTCTGCGGAGCAAAACCGATAGTTTTCCATTCCGCCTGAACGTCCATTATCTGCTGTGTATGCTTTTCCCAATCACCAGCCCCCTTGTTTTCCTCGGCGGCGATTGCCTCCACCTTTTCACATAGGACGGTTTTGCGGGCGAGGTTGTCTTCCTCTTTGGCTCTCAAATCGTCGAAATGCTGCTGATGGCGCTTGTTGATGACAGTGCTGGCAGCCTTAAACCTTGTCCAAATCTGCTCGCGCAAATCCTTTGCCACAGGACCTATTTCGCGATATTCCTGATGTAGTTTCTGCAATTGATGGAACGCACTAATCACATCTTGCTCATCAGCCAATTTTTCGGCAGCCTCGCACAAGTGGGTCTTTAACTCCAGGTTTTTCTTGAAATCATATTCACGAGCCTCGATATTGAGTTTGAACATATCGTAGAACTGCTCGACATACAACTGGTAGTTACGCCACAGCTCGTTGGCCTTAGAAGCCGGCACAGAGCCTATCTCCTTCCATTCCTGCTGCAATGCCTTGAATTCGGGATATGACTTTCCGGCATCCTCAGGCGATGTGACCATCAGCTTGATTTTGTCGATTATCTCGAGCTTGCGCTGCATATTGCGTTCCTTCTCCTCTTCCTGCTCGCGCAATAGTTTGGCTCGCCTTTCCTTCACCACGCCCATTTCGGCCTTGAATGCCTCCTCGAGGTCGTCGGGAAGAATCTGGAAGTTGTCGGGATTGCCTCCACTCTCAATAAACTCCTTGTAATTAGCCTCGCGCTCTGCGATGTGTAATTTGTAGAACGCAGTCTTTAGATAGTCCACCTCATCCTTGTCGGGAGCATCCTCTGCATGTGCCAATTCGCGCACACGGTCGAGCACCTCACGCTTGGACGTGTAGGAAGGAAATACGGTTTTGCCCATTTCGAGGGCGTTGTTTTCAGAGTCCACCATTAAAACTTTCTTTTAGTTAATGATTCAGTTATATCATTGAATTTGCCACAAAATTAGTAAAAAAAATCGAAACTGTGCAATAATATTAAGTTTTTTTTGTATTTTTTCCTCTAAATAAGCCTTTTATGACGAAAAATCCACCAAAACAGGCCAGAAACAGCCACTGAGATGACCAATGCTGTAACAAATCCGTAGGGGCTGGCTTCCATCCCGTTGATGAGGTTCATGCCAAAGAGACTGGCAATGAGTGTGGGGAACATCATCAGAATTGACACCGAGGTGAGTGTACGCATCACGGTGTTCATATTGTTGTTGATGATGCTCGAATAGGTATCCATTGTCGATTCAAGGATATTAGAGTAAATATTGGTGGTTTCGCGTGCCTGCGACATCTCGATATTGACATCCTCGATGAGGTCGGCATCGAGTTCGTCGATCTGCAGTTTAAACTTCAGTTTCGACAGAAGAGTCTCGTTGCCACGGATAGAGGTGATGAAATACGTGAGCGAATCCTGCAGTCGGCTAAGTCCGATGAGCGACTCGTTGTTCACCTCGCGGTCGAGATTACGTTTGGCCTTTTCAATAAGTCCGTTTATCTGCTTCAGTCGTTTCAGATACCACACTGCCGAGGAGAGGAAGAGTCGGAATGTCATATCGACATAGTCGGAGAATCCTTCACCCCGTTTCTGCTGGAAACTTACAAAGTCGATCATCATGTTGGTCTCGTAGTAGCACACAGTGATGGTGACATCGCGCTTGTGGATAATACCCAACGGCACGGTGGTATATGGTGTGCGCGAGCGTATCTCCTTGACGTATGGGATACGCAAAATGATAAGCATCCAACCATCGTCATACTCGTAGCGTGCACGCTCGTCGGTATCGCTGATGTCGGGCATGAAATAGTCGGGTATCTTAAACTCGTTTTCGAGATAGAGTTGGTCTTCCTCTGTCGGGCATGTCACCTGTATCCAACAGTTGGGCTGCCATTCGTTGATGGTTGTGAGGCCACCGGTGTAGTTCCAGAATGTTTTCATTGTTCCAATCCGATTTTTACTTTTTTCGACAAAATGTTTAAGGGCAAGAGGATTGGCGTCTTGCCCTATCCTCACGCCTTAATTGTTGAAGTTTTCCGCGTGATAATCGTCCATTTTTACTTTATTTTTTTGTTTACGGGTGCTCCTCCAGCGCTGCAGTGAGCAATCGCCAGAAGGGCTCAACAGAACTTGCAAGGGCACGCTCGCTTGTGGAGTGAGGTGAACGGATGTCAGGACCCAAAGAGACTACATCGAGATGAGGATACTTGCCCAGGATGATAGAGCACTCGAGTCCGGCATGATCGATCTGCACGAGAGCGTCCTCACCGTTCTGCTCCTTGTAGATGCGCATGAGTTTGGCGAGAAGTGGACTGTCGGGATTAGGATCCCAACCACCATAGCTGCCAGACGTCTCCACCTTCATACCTGCCATAGAGAAGCAACTGGATATCATTGTGGTGACATAATCCTTCATGTCTTCGCGCGCACTGCGGGGGAGAAGTTTGATGAGTGTCTTGCCTCCCTCGATGTCGATGATGGCGAGGTTGCTGGATGTCTCAACAACGTCGGGATAAGCAGGAATCATGCGTATCACACCGTCGTGAACTGCATAGATGGCATCCACCAGATTGTCCTGAATCTCAACAGGCACCTGTGTCTTTGGACATTCCACATCCTCTGCAAAGAACTCAATACCATTCTCTATACCCTTGTATTCGTCGATGAATGTGTCGCGCCATTCATCCACCATATCCTTCAATGCCTCTACATTCTCCGTGGGCAGTGTGAGCACCACCTCAGCCTTGTAGGGGATGGCATTGCGCATATTGCCGCCGTGCCATGTTGCAAGTCGGGCTTCACACTCGGCAATTGCCTCGCGCACGAAACGCACCATAAGTTTGTTGGCATTAGCGCGTCCAGCATTGATCTCCAATCCTGAGTGTCCGCCACGCAATCCCTTTAGTGTCACCTTCACTGCCACATCCTCGGGGTCGGTATCGACCTCTTTATAATCAAGTGTGGCTGTGACGTTAATACCTCCTGCGCTACCGATGACAAACTTTCCCCAGTGCTCTGAGTCGAGATTGAGCAGGATATCGCCGTGAAGTTCGTCAGCAGGCAGGTCGTTAGCACCATACATTCCTGTTTCCTCATCAGCCGTGATGAGACCCTCAACAGGACCATGCTTTAGAGTCTTATCCTCCATCACTGCCATGATGGCAGCCACTCCCAGACCGTTGTCGGCACCGAGTGTAGTGCCCTTTGCTCTCACCCATCCTTCCTCGTCGATATAGGTTTGGATAGGGTCGGTCTCGAAGTTATGCGTACTGTCGGGAGCCTTCTGCGGCACCATGTCCATGTGTGCCTGGAGTATGATTCCCGGTTTGTTTTCCATACCCTCCGATGCTGGTTTGCGCATCACGATATTATTAGCTTCATCCTTGAAAGCCTCAACTCCCACGCGCTTGGCGAAGTCGAGCAGGAACTGCTGCACTTTATCGAGATGTCCCGAGGGGCGAGGCACTTGTGTCAGTGCATCGAAGTTGCGCCAGATACATTCCGGCTGTAGATTCTTGATTTCCATAGGCTTTAATTAATTTGATTATTATATATTTTATTATTCACAGAATGGAATGACAGCGCCACCCATGCATATATACCCAGAAGGATGACTAGCATCGTCTGCACAGTGTGAACTATCAGCACGAAGTAAAGGGCATTCTGGTCGGCTACGCCATATAGGATGAGCATCGTCTTGACGGCGAAATGCCATGGACCGGCACCATTGGGTGTGGGCACCAATACAGCAATACTACCCACCACAAATGTCACCATTGCGCAACCTATACCCAACTGCGATGTGAAATCAAAGCAGAAGAATGTGAGATAGTAATGCAAGAAATAACTTGCCCAAATGCCAAAGGTGAAGAAGATGAAGAGAGGGATGTTCCTTACGTTCTTCAGCGATACAACACCTTGCCATATACCGCCCAAGGTGGCCTTCACCTTATTATATATAGATAGCTTCTTGAGGAGAAAATGAAGCAGCACAAGTGCCGACACACCGCATACGGCGGTGACTAAATATCCCATAAGTGAGAAGCGGCTGAGGATAGACTCCATGCTCGTGCCCGTGCGAGAGAAGAATACACTGAAGATGTTCAACTGCAGCAGGAGGGTGAGCCCAGAGAAGCACGCCACGACAAGTGAGTCGATGGCACGCTCAGTGACAACCGTGCCAAGGGCCTTGGAGAACGACACTCCATCATAGCGCTTGAGTACGCCGCAACGGGTAAACTCTCCCACACGCGGGATGACAAGGCTGGCGGCATAAGACAGGAACACCGAATATATGCTCACCGAACTGCGTGGTTTCTCACCAATAGGTTCCAGAGTCTGACGCCATCGCCATCCGCGGAATGCCTGTGCCAATATTCCAAAGGGGAATGACAACAGCATCCATCCCCAGTTCATCTCGTCGAGAAGCACATGGCTTATGCTACCGAAATCAAAATCCCGGTACATCCAATACAATATTGCACCTCCCAACACCAGTGGCAATATTATCTTCACTATGATGTTTGACAGCCTCAATTCAATCTTCAATCTTCAATCTTCAATCTTCAATCTTCAATCTTCAATTTTCAATCTTCAATTTTCAAAGTAGTAAAGGAACAAGGCGTTGCCCTCGAGCGCCGGTTTGCGCTGGTCCTTAATCTCAATGCGGAATTTGATTTCGGCCTTTACAGTGCCGCGCAGATTGGCAATAGAAGCAAGGTCGGCAACGAGGCGTATTGACTCGCCCGACTTGACAGCCTGACCAAATTTCATCTTGTCCATACCATAGTTGACCATCATCTTGAGATTATTCACCTCGATAATCTGATTCCACAGATATGGAAGCATTGAAAGCGTGAGATAACCATGGGCAATGGTGGTCTTGAAAGGACTCTCTACGGCAGCTTTCTCGGGATTGACATGAATCCACTGATGGTCGAGAGTAGCGTCGGCAAACAGATTAATACGCTCCTGAGAGAGCTCCACATAGTCGGAAATACCAAGATTCTTGCCGAGCATTGCGGCAAAATCCTCATAATTGTTGATTACTAACTTGCTCATTTCTTATACCTTTTATTCTGTTCTTTTGTTTGCAAAAGTACAAAAAATATTGCGAATATGAAAATTTTCGCCGTTTATTTTGGGATTTCAACATCTTTTATTATCTTTGCAAGGCAAATAAAGGCAAAATATTACATTTTTTAATCAATACAAACAAAAAAAAGCATGAGAAGATTGATTTTCATTCTGTGTATGGCAATGACTATTGTTGCCAACGCACAAGACAAAAAGAACCCCACCGAGGTGATGCTCGAGACAACTGCCGGCAATATCCGGTTGCGTCTCTACGACTCCACCCCACTCCACCGCGACAACTTCGTAAAGTTGGTAAACCTGCACGTGTATGACTCGCTGCTGTTCCATCGTGTCATCAAGGATTTCATGATACAATGCGGCGACCCCAAGAGTAAGAATGCAGAGCCGGGGCAGTTTCTCGGAGAGGGCGACCTCGACTGGACAGTGGAACAAGAGCTGCGCCTGCCCCAGATATACCATCGCCGCGGAGTATTGGCAGCGGCACGCGAACCTGATGATGCCAACCCATATCGCGAGTCGAGTGCATGCCATTTCTATCTTGCTTGGGGAAAGAAGTTCACCGACGAAGAGCTCGACAAGATGCAGCAGCGTCTCGACACCATATACGGCTATAGGGTGAAACTTACCCCCGAGATGCGCGAGACATACAAGACCGTGGGAGGAATACCTCATCTTGATGGTGGATACACCGTATTCGGGGAGATAGTGGAAGGTTTGGATGTGGTGGATAAGATACAGCAAACCGCCACCGACAAGAACGACCGCCCACTGGAGGACCAACGAATCCTGAAGGCTTACGTCATAGCACCTATAGTTGCGAAGCGACAAGGTTTGTCAGATCGACAAACTCGGCGACGCTGAGTTGCTCGGGACGGCGGGTCATCACGTCGTGCTGATAAAAGTCGGGAGACACCTCGCGACCTGAGAATATCTGTCGAAGAGACACGCGCAGCATCTTTCGGCGCTGGTTGAACACGGTCTTCACTACGCGCTTGAAGAGCTGTTCGTCGCAACCGAGATCGGTGACACTATTGCGCGTCATCCTGATGACAGCACTCTTCACCTTTGGCGGCGGATTGAACACATTCTCGTCAACGGTGAAGAGATACTCCACGTCATACCATGCCTGTATCAGTACGCTCAATATGCCATAGGCCTTGTTGCCCGGAGCCGATGCTATTCGCAATGCCACCTCACGCTGTATCATGCCCGTGCAGCAGGGAATGAGGTCCTTGTTGTCGAGCATCTTAAAGAAAATCTGCGAGGATATGTCGTAGGGATAATTGCCCGTGAGCACAAACTGCCTGCCATCGAACACCTTGCCAAGATCCATCATCAGGAAGTCCTCACCTAATATATTCTCGCGCAGGCGTGGGAAATGCTCGTTGAGATATTCCACCGACTCGGTGTCAATCTCCACCACCTTCACCGGTCGCGGCTTCTCCATAAGATACTGCGTGAGCACCCCCATGCCAGGTCCCACTTCGAGCACTGGCAATTCAGGACATGCATCCACCGTGTCGGCGATGCGCTTGGCTATAGAGAGGTCAATCAAAAAGTGCTGACCAAGATTTTTCTTCGGGCGAACAAGTTTCATATTCATATTACTTTATTAAGCACAAAAAAGCGCAACCTCGAAAGATTGCGCTCTTCTTTGTTGGGATACCCGGACTCGAACCAGGAAAGGCAGGACCAGAATCTGCAGTGTTACCATTACACCATATCCCAATATCCTTGCAACCGTGTTATTGCTGATTGCGAGTGCAAAGGTACGACGAAATTCTGTAATCTCCAAATTTTTTCCCAACTTTTTTATATTATACCCAAATATTTTCGTCTTTTATTACAAAATTCCCTATTTATCTCTCCTTACAAGCCCTATAACCTTGCTATTTCCCTCTGCCCTGACTACATATACGCCAGGAGAAAGCTCTGCCTCGCATTTGCCAAGGAATGGAGTGGCACGATGGCGGAGTATGCCATCGGTGGTGTAGAAGAGGACATCGGAATCTGTGGAGAGATCAGAGACTGTTACGTGACAACGGTTAATGGATATGGTCCATCCGGCACCGCTTTCATCCCATCCACCGATGTCAGGACGCATACCGCCTATTGTCAATGAGAATCTACCGGTGGTAAGCACCGGGGATGCAGGATTCTCGCCCACAGTAATCTCAGCAGTATAATCATCTTCCATAAGATTCGTTACAATACCCGTTTGATAGTCCTTTAACCATACCTCGGTGGTGGCGGGTGAAACGCCTGCACTCTTATCGAGCGAGAAGGTGTAACGACCTGTCGTGCCGACCCTCGTTGCCACTGAAATCTCTGTCTCTACAGGTGCGGCTCCAGCCAACGACATCATCTCGCCTCCTGCTCCGCATACGGCTATGTCGGGGATAGCGGGATTCATCGACATAAACTTCGCTCCGTCGCGATTGATGGTATATACCATAGAGGTGTTATCATCAGAGGTGTTATCATCAGAGGTGTTATCCACTGGCTGCAGACAGACAGCACCAGCCGCGGGCGAGACGCCCAAGCTCCTATAGGCATCCTCACCTGTTGCATCTGCGGAAGACAAGGAGATGTTGAGGGCGGAACGGGTGCTGGCCGTGTTAGTAGAAGCAGAAGAGGTATAGAAGAGCTGGGCAAAGTGGAGATGCTCCTCTGTGTTGATGGTTGCAGTCTGTGTGAAGAAGGCTTCTCCGGGCGAGAGTGTGTTATCAGCAGAAGATGCCCACGATTGCTTCGTCACATAGCTTCCATTGGGGTTCATTGTATATATGACGTGCGGCACATTCATGACATACGAGTCATCATCCATCTGTTGGAATATCGGATAACTACTGATGAGATAAGGCATGCCCTTGAGATTCCATCCCATATTATATACAGAGGTGAAGTCAGAGCCGCCTTCGATTGATGTGCGGTCGTCATATTGAGTGAGGGTGACATAATCCTTATCGGCAGACTCACGATAAGGATAGTCAGCGGCAGTCGCTCCGTATGCCGTGAAGCGAAGTTTTTGCTCTGTAGCTGTAGAGCCACGGTCGATGAGCATACCCTCGTTGGCAGTGCGGATGTTTGTGGTGAGCGGTTTCCAGCATGTAGAATTGCTCTCTGCAAAGCTGTACTTATAGTGGCTTCGTGCCTCACCGTCATACTCATATCGAGAGAATGGGGCAACGGCTGTCTCTGTAACATTATTGTTGGAATCGTAGGTGGTGGTAGTAACGAAAGGCATTTTGCCTTTATCGTCCGTCCCATAGTTCATGTCAAATGGCAGTGAGACGAGGGAGTATTGTGCGATGGTTTGCTGTCCGATGGTTTGCTGTCTGATGGTTCGCTCGGCTGCCACATATCGGAGGTCGATAGTATTGCCCTGTCCGTAGAGCGAGCCGCCCTCCAATGCCAGAACGTAGCCCGGGCGCAGAGGATTGGAATCGGTAAAGTAATGCGATGTCACATTACCCGCTCCGTCGGTTATATTCTTACATACTAATTTACCTGATGGCTGCAGATAAACCACCGAACCCTCGTGCGGATAATACTGACCGTTATAGTTATCAGCGGAGCCATCGGCATAGAGGACATTGGGGGCTACAGAGCCTGACTTAGTCATTGCACCCGTTGACCATGTCTCGAAGCATCCGTTATCCACCTTCAAGCCAAGGAAGCGAGGATTGCCGAGAAGGTCGCGGTCTGAGGTATAGTCAACATACTGCTTGAGTTTGTCTGACACATGGCTCTTGCCATCGTATTTACTTTCGTCGTTAGCATCACCATTCTCACCTCCCTCAATATTAGTAGTTCTCTCATGCAACTGATACCAGAGGTTGCGGTTGCTAACATCCTCCGCAGGTATCTCTCCATGATAAGCTGTGGTGGAATGACGGAAATACGGAGCGAAAGGCATGGCTGCGTCTGTCTCCTTATACATTATATTATTAATGGCGTGTGAGACGGTGGAGCCTTGAGTCAAGCCACCTCCTACTACGGTGCAGTTGAGCATATAGCCGTTAGCTCCAAGCGAGACGAGAGCATCTGAAGTTTCAGCCACCTTGTTGTCACGTATAAGCGTGTTGTAGAGCAGTCCCGACTGGAGGTTGACGAGGGGTTGACCGGTGGCAGTAATCTCATTGTTGGCAATGATGGAGTTGCGCAGGGCCACATTGCCTTGCTGTATATCCACCACGGGCGATGTAGCGACATTGGCAGAGTTGTTATCTCCGCTGCCTATCTCAAGTCCGTCAAAAAGACAGTAGGTTAAAGGCTCCACCGATTTTACACCATTCACGATAGTATGCTTGGAATAAGAAGAAGCCATACCGTCGCGGTCGGCGTCCATAGCCTTGATATATTTTTCTATCTTGTCGTTATCGTAATACTTGTTTCCATTCTTATCTGTCGTCTCCTCAACTCCCGTATTGATGGCTGTGGTTGACGGCAGACTTCCATAAAGCGTTACGTTGTCGCGCATGGTGATGGTCTCACCGGTGGATGTGGCCATACCCTTGACAAAGACATACGATTTCTCATTATGTACGTTAGAATAAACGGCTGCGGCATCGATGGCCTTCTGCAGATTGCCCTTGGTATATGCCTTCTCCCATGAGAATCCGTTATAGTCGGCACTTGACGACACACGTTCGGGATTGACATACAACACACGGCTCAGAGTGGCGATACATTCGTATGCACCTCGCTCCATACCGGCAGAGCCGTAATAGCGGGTGTTATTGGCAAGGTCGAAATCCTTCTTCACCAAGTCCACATAATACGGGTCGTTGTCGTCATCTTTTTTAGTCTCAGTTGTTGTATAAGGATACCTTCCCGTGAGGTCCCTCACGAGATCCACATATATCTTAGGCGATGCCTTACCGATAATCTTTGCACTCGGATTGACACGGAAGTCACGCGATGCCTTAGCCCAACTGTCAGCAGCTGTTAATGCCGCCGGGGCAAAGAAGTTCGGGCCTTGGAGCACGTCGTTGTTGTCGGATGACAAGGTTACATTATGATTGTCATCATCGTCTGAACTGAGAGACGATATGGCATTATATGTCATACTTCCAGACGATAGTCCTGTGCATTCAGGTGTAGTCTTATATCCATTATTGCACCAAAGCACAGAGTTGTGCATCTCCGACTTGCCCTGTGCAGTGTTCCTGAATTGAATACTACCGCCATTGAGGGCAAAAGTGCAGTTTACCACCTTGGTATCTGTGGCGATGAGCGGACTACCCATATTGCTATGGAATACGGAGTTATATATCAGAGCCTCACCTCCACCCGCGCCTATCGTTACTGCCGGCACTTCTGAGGTAGCTCCATTGACACGGAAGTCGCAGCGGTTCATCGTCAGCTTATAGAGAGGATATTTAGATTCTGTGCCGCTGATTGGATATTGTGTATATGAATCAACTGTTGTTCCATTCTCCGTGACGTATGACTTACCTACAAGAGAACCATTTTCACCGTCCTGATTCTTCTTCTGGTCTTTATAGAACACAGCGGCACCGCCTGAGCAACTACCTCCGGCAATATCTGTATGCGGCATAGACTTAATATTACAGAAGGTCAATCCGTCGAGATATACAGGAACGACATAGTCTTTCACATCGGTAGTAACCGTCTTATCTGTAGAATAACCTGTCGATTCCCTCTGCCTTACATCACCTATCACGAACACATGTCCGAGCAGATTGCCATCCACACCTGAGCGTTCTGAAGCAAAAAGATATACTGGATAGTCGTGGATGTTCTCCAGTCCCTGCACATCCTTACTGTAGCCACCGCGTATGGTGAGCGAGTTCACGCCTTTAGTGGTAGAGCCTTTCCAGTCTGGCGGCACTATGCCGGTTGTCACATCGGTAGTGATAGTGAAACCGAGATTGCCGTTGATGGTATATACGGGTTGGTATCGTCCTTCGAGCATACGGATTTCCTTGTCGTGTCCGTTGCGCGATGCGAGCAAGGTCTCTATAGCTCGCTGCACGTCACTCGTAGCCGTCTCCCAAGTCTTACCGTCAGCCACCGAGGCACTGGTTCTCTCCTGTTGCGTCACCCACAGCACATCTACATGTCCGTTCTCCACCGACGGATCGAGTTTCACGTGCTGGTATTCATACACGCCGAGATCAATGTAAGTCTGGTGGTGAGTAGGGTTAGGGTCAGTGGAAATACGCAGCATCGCCTTGCCCGTACCATCGGCGTATGTCATATACTTGTCATTACCGATTGGCACAGCAGTTTCACCCGTGTTGACATTGTCATAGTCGTAAGCAGTGCGGCGGTAGATACCTGCACCCGCCGCCTCTGCCCCTGAGGTGCTCTGACTAACGATATTTCCCTCATCGTCAATATAGACAAACTTAGGGTCACCATCCTTCAGGTCTTGCTGGAGGAATGTCCATCCATTATCCACGAGGTTGTTGATACGACCTATCATCCAGTCAGCAGAGGTATAATATCCTGCCTTTCCTGCCTTTGACGACGGGTTGATGAAGTTCGGTCCGTTGATGGCATCGTTGTCAGAGTCTATGATGATATTGCAGGTAACGGGGTTAAGACCTGTATTGGGATCCTTGTCGGGATTAGTACCATCTACATTTTCTATTGACTTGTTGTCGCTGCCCAACTTGTTATAGTTTCCTGTCCACAGCGAAGGTATGAAAGTTCCGAATCCCTCATAATCCTGGAGTCGGTAGTCAATATTGTTTTTGGAGTTTACAGGGGCGTTGCCCTTACCCTCCTCGTAGGCGCAGAACCAAAGCATCTCGGCGTTCTTGGTATTGTCATGTGAGTCCTTGTCAAAGTTGGCAACCTTGTCCATCCCGCTGCCACCAGTCACCTCATTGCCCCAAAATATGGTATTGACTATCTTATGTGGATTGTTTGTTTTCAATGTTTGTTCGCCATCAGAGTACTTGCCTCCTTTATTTGGCTCATAGCAATAGATAGCGGGATAGGCATAGGCAAGATTGCGAACCACGTCACAGTTTATCATGTGTAGCGAGGCATGCTCTCCGAGCAGCACGGCTCCGCCCACTCCCCTAAGTTCAGCTCCGCCGGGCGATGGCGACGTGTCAGCCTCATTGTTTGCAAATAGCGAGTTAACTATTACGGTGTTATAGCTGGCATTGATGGCGCCGCCACGTCCGGCGTATGTCACACTATTATTACCTATTTGGTCAGTCTCCACCTTGGCATAGTTTTGCACAAAGTTGCAGGCAAAAACCTTCAGTTCGCTGTCGGTGAAGATGGCACCTCCAAGGCATCCGCCATTATTGCGGAAGTTGCAGTTGCGCACCTCAAGGGGGATGCTGCGGTGGCCAACAGGACGGTCTATGCCAGTATATGTTTTGAAATAGTCTCCTGAATTGGTAGTAGTATTAGTAACCCAGTTGCCTTCGACGCAAATAGCTCCACCTTTATAATATGTATATACACTGTTCACGGCTTTTGCGTCATATCCCATAGCCGTGCCGTCCTCTATCTCCACACCATCAATGATTACAGGCACACCACGCTCGTATGGAACAGTGCCATTGCCGGCATTTGAGTCATATTTCTCACTTTTGCTGTCGTGATATTTAATCGTAGCGTCGGGCAGTCCTCCCACATGCTTCTCGTCGGCAATACAAGCTATGACGTGATATACGTTTTCGTTGGAATTACCGTTCACCACCTGTCCTGACAGAATGGTCTGCACTGCCATCTCCCACGGCTCGGCAATGTTGTTGTGGTTGATGTCGGAGAGCTTGCGGTTCTTTATGATGTCCTTAATCTCGGGATGGGAGATAACGACATTTGAAGTGCCATAAGTAAATGTTGTCGATGCAACATTACTTTCTGGCAATTTTCCAACAGAAGCGATATTTCCATAATAAGACTCACCACTGCTTGCGTCGCTCTGTTTTGTCTCGACACCTCCAACGATGGTCACGCCTTCAGGCACGAGATATGTACGTCCGCGGCTGTTCACATATTCTCCCTTGATGTTTCGCATAGGATAATATGTTCCGCCGCTGAGGATAATCTCAAACTTCGTGTCATTATATGCATACACAGAGTCGGTTTGTTCATCATTAAGTTTCTTCAGCTTACGTGCATCCCTCACGTATTCAAGTGCATCGTCGAGATAGCGCATTGGATAGGCGAACGACGAGCCTTCCTGCTGATAGTATTTACTCGTAGTCTGGTTCTGCATCACCTCTACGGATGTTGTGGCTACGTCTTCCTCGTTCTTCACCACGAAGATTCGGGTCATGAGGTTATCTTCATTTGCCACAGGCAGCACCAGTTCGCCGATGGCTCTCGCTCCGATGTCAATGAAGTCGTTGCCCTGAAATGTGCGGGTCACATTCGCCATGTCTTCGGCGGTAAGGGCATCACTCTCGACAAGGGCTTTATAGTCCTTGTACTCCATGCCTCCACGTGCCAGCAGACTGTATTTCTTTATCTTATAGAACTCATATTCATTGTGCTTCCTCTTGACAGGCGTTCCCTTGCTGTCGGTATAGTCATGGTTGTACGTTTCTGTGGCGAAGCGCACACCCTTGTCCACATCGGTGTTCACGGAAATGTTGTTGATACCCGGCTCACGTGTTGTCTCAGTGGCGCAGAAGGATATGGGATAGTCTTTGATGGTAAGGTTGGTGTTCCCTGCATCCGTCGGTGTTGTCATGCCGTTGACGTTCGACTGCTCGCTACCCGTGTTCTGCCAGAACAGCACACTGTTTGCCCTGACATTCGGCGTGCCGTCGGTGGTGAACGAGATACCTCCTCCCGCTCCGCTTGCCGTGTTATATATGATGTCGGACGTGAAGATGCGGGCAGGGTTGGTTGCGGCGTTGACATTCTCAGAGTATGCCGATGCAGGTTCTTCCACGTATAGTCCTCCTCCGTCACCCTTGGTTACCTCGTTATATTGCACGATACTTCCGCTCACCAATGCGCCCTCTTCGAGATACAGTCCACCTCCGGCATCCGTAGCCTTGTTGTTCTGCACCACGCAGTTGCGTATATGTGCATATCCCGTGACGATGGCAGCGCCACCCACACGAGTGTCTGTTCTCTTTCCGGAAGATTGCTTCTCGCCGTCGGCATTACCGTCTTCTATGAATAGTCCGTCGAGCACGGCGCGGGCTGATATGTTTTCAAGAGCATCTGGTGTCTTGAGTGTTCCCTCTTCGGTATATGTATCATTGGTGAACGTCACCACATTATACACGTTTACATCCTGGTCGTCAGCCTGATACACACCGCTGAGAGTTGTGCGGTTTTTCAGTACATCACGGTTGTCAGTATAGTTGCCCTCAGAGACCTTGGTATAGAATCCGTTGTTGTCAGAACTTGTGAAGGCGTCGCTATATCCGCCCCATACCTCCACACCGTGGGGCACGATGATGGTATAGTCGCGTGTGTTCACCTCCTGTCCCGAAGCCGTCACCTTGTTTGAGCGGCGGGGGCGATAGACGAAGCCCGAATACTTGTAGGTTTTATTTCCGCTCTCGTCCACACTTTCCGTTGGTACATCTCCCGCCAATTTCACAATCACTTGTTTCTTGACTTCATCGCCTTTATGCACCTCCAAATATCTTCCCGCAGCATCCAACACTTTTTGCAGCTTGGTCCAGCAAGCAGCATTCTCAGGATTAGCCGCCGAGCCAGTGCCGCGTCCGTTCTGCGTGACATAGAACACCGCCTGGTCTGCGCTTGTCGTTACATCTGGCGTGATGCTATACGCACCATTGAACTCGTATGCACCGATATCCACTGTACAGTCCTGGATACGGTCGGTGAAGTCAATATCCGTAGAAGGCAAAGTAGCTCCGTTAGGAGTATTATTTCCCGTATTTATACAATCATTAGTTAAAGTTTCATTACTTGGTTTCAAGCTATAATTATTACTAATCATCGCATTATCTCCATCATAGAAAGGATTCGCCAAGGTTGTGCCAACATACGATTTATTTTCACCTGTCGTTGTGAATTTTTTACTTACACTTCCATCCAAGTCTTTTACTGTATGCACATAACAATTTGTAGGAGATGTAAAAAAATTAGGAGAAGAAGAATGCACTGCACGTCCACTATTTTTATAAAACAGACAATTAAATAACTCTATCTTGGCATCCAAATATTGTTGATTTGTCCAATGGCAAACTCCACCAACGCCATCTCCGCTAATATTGTAAGCAACAGTATTATTATAAAAGGTGGAACATTCCAAGAAAAGACCACCTCCATTTTTTGAAGAGTAGTTTCTACATATAAGGAGGTTAAATCCAGTACCAACAATCATATATGATCCGCCCCCAAATCCACCATCATTTGGATTACCTGCATTATCTGAGTTGTAGTTACCGCGAAGTTCTGCTACATTATTAAAAATAAAACAGTTATTTACTGTGGTATTTTCTCCATCGCAATAAATTCCTCCTGCTCTATTTCTACATGATACATTTACATTATTCTTCACAATACAATTAGAAAGGGTCACTCCTCGGAACAATCGAACTCCGGCTCCTCCATCTCTATTGGCAAAATAATTTGTGATGTAACCATTTTGTATGGTAAAACCATCCCATATCACATCATTATATTCTATATAATTTTCTGTATCTTCTTTACCGTTCTTAGCTCCCTTATACCTATATGTATTTGCCGCATAATTACCATTCTTTGTTTCAGGGATGGTGGAAGTATGGTTTCTTGGTGACCAAGTTGGCATACAAACATCTGGCTGTCTCAACACAGTACGTCTCTCAACAGTCTTCGAATTAACCTTACTTATCACCCAATCCTTTAGTGTATATTTTCCAGCAGAATTATCCCAAGTTACAGGTGACTCACTGGATATTTGAAGAATAGTTTCATACTTGTCAATTTGATCTGCCAATCCACTATTAGAAATACTTACTGGAACTGAACTTGACAATAAAGGATGACGCTCTGAATTTCCTGGATTCCCATAATTGGGGAATCCACCATAAACATTTACTTTATCCCTAATTACATATCCTTTATAGTCTGTATATATTCCACCTGCAACCCACACTTCACTAATACTATTTGCCGAAGCGATTTCTACAGCATACTGAAGTCCACTGATATAACGTTCATATCTGTTATTTTTAATTATTACCTTACCAGACGTTATTGTATTTCCCGAACTTGCATCCCAAAAGTCAAGGTTACCATTGGATGTTTCTTTATAAACTCCTGATATATAGTCATCAGAAGTTGTTGATACAGAAAGAATGTTCTTTCCTTCTAAGTCATACACAGTATTACCTGCAATGGCATTGCTCCAAGAAGAACCGTCTTTCTTTCCGGCACCCTTCTCCGTGACATAAATCACCTTGCCAAACTCCGGCAATGATGTGTTCTCAATGGCGCCTATATCAGAAAGACCGCCATAATTTCTCGTTGTTACTGTCGTGAAGTCAAATCCGAAATCGGGATTACTCTCGTTGGCAGCATTCACCATCGGGTTCATGTTCATCGGCATCCAGTTGGGGTCGCCACCGTACATCGTCACATCGCCATCCTTGTTCACTCCGATGTTGCTCGTGGGGTTGACGAACTTGGGATAGGTGGAGGTATATGAGGAGTGATAGGAGAACTTGGAGGTGGCTACTGCGGTTGCAACAGCATCACTAACTCCCAGGTCCATCATATTATTGGCAGACGTTGCATCGTCGGATACAGATATTTTTCCATTTGATGTCGTATAGAAGGTTACGACATTGGGGTCGGGATTGGACTCCGTGGCAATAAGGTCGGTAATCTTTGGATTCGAAGATCCGCTATATGAGTTATAGCCAATATTGGCATGAAGGGCTGTGTTCTTCACCTTGATATTGGCATTATCAGTTGCCATAACGCCATATCCCACGTTGCCACGAATGAGGCAGTGATTGAGGGTGAGCGTGGTGTTGTTGCCCGTAGCCTCAACGGTGGCTGCCTGCTCACGGGTGACGGCATTGTTGTGGAAGATACAGTTCTCCACATCCACCTGCATCACGGCACCGGGAGTGTTGCGCAGGAAAAGGGCGGAGCCTTGCGAGGCAGTGCAGTTGGCTACCACACAGTTGCGTATCTTGATGTCCTTCATCGGTTGGTCGGCTTCGCTGTTGATAATGGCGATGCCCGCTCCTCCCTCCAAAGCGAGGGTCGGCAGCACACTGCTCTTCTGGGCATTGGCGAAGTAGAGCTGGAATCCATCCACAATGACGTCGGTCGCTCCATGGCGCACTGTGATGATATGGCATCCGTTCTCGGCATAGTCGCTGCCAGTGATGTTGGCAGTGATGCGCGTGGGATAAGCCTTGGGATTTCGCTTGGAGATGTCAGTGCCTTTGAGCGACGAGGCGAAACCGCCATACAGTCGCACGTGGCTCGGCAGGTCTATGAAAGACGAGCGGATATAGGGCAGATAGGTATTTCCCGCCGTTGTGGATGTGCCCTCCTTGACAAGCATCTGCACGGGACTGGTATCTGAAATAGTAAGTGTCTTGACATAATCCAAGGCATCGTTGATATTATTGAAGGGATTGTCCCATGAATTGCCTATCGGCGTATTGTCATATTCTGACGGAGACACAACTGCATCTGTAGATGGGTCGATAAAAACGGTTATTATCGAAGTTATATTGTCCTCGACACTCACCACACTGGCATGCTCTCCCGTAGGACTGTTGGCCACAAAGGCTCCAAGCACACAACGGGGCGCAAACTGCTTGCCTGTCATGTCGCTGACAAGGAACGCATCCACGACGTCCTTGCCTTCCGTCTCGTAGTCAGAGCCATTGGGATAGTTGGCGCTCGTTGGATAGTCGTTGAGCTGCATACCCTGATGGCGCAGGTATGACGACGAGCGGGGTATCCAGCTCAAGGGCACCTCGGGGGCTTGACTAACTCCCTTGTCTGAGGGCGGTGTGGTGAAGTCGGGATAATACCCTTTAGTTGTCGTGTTTCTGTTTTCCTCATTCAAGGAATACACACCGTTGGTGCGCTTCACCGTACCGCTCCAATCGACATAGTTGTATTTTGACAATGCCACGAAGTCAAATTTCACCTTCGGTGTGGTTGAGCTTTCGCGGTATGTGGCATACTGCACATCATTATTGGCAGCCACCATGTTGCCCCAAATCACGGAGTTAGCCACCATGCCGCCTCCATCCACATAGAGTCCGCCACTGCGTCCGTAGCGCCGGTTGTTATACACCACTCCCGCTCCCACACAGTTGTTGCATGTGATGGTGAGGTGGTTGAGCAGTCCGCCGTTGCGCATGAACACACCGCCAGCCTCAGCCTGCGACGTGTTGTTTGCCACCACGCATCCAGAGGCATACGAGGCATAGCGCGCCTTGTCAGTAGCGGGTATTGAGGAGAAGGCAATGGACAGTCCGCCGCCGCATCGTCCGGCATTGTTCTCTATGATACAGTTGCGCACAATGCCACCGTCATCACAAGCCACACCGCCGCCATAGCCGTCGGTAACGCCCACACCATCCGACTGGTTCTGTGCCACATAGCACTGCTCCATCAGTCCTCCGCCGTCCATATACACGCCGCCTCCGCGCAGTGCTGAGGCATTCTGACGTATGATACAGTTGCGCACCTCACTGTTTGCCACCATATACACACCGCCGCCGTAGCTGTTGTGATAGGCATGGCGGCCGTCGGTCTCCTCGGGCACAGTGCGGTTGGAGGCATTGCCTTCCTGGATAGTGAATCCGTCGATGGCTGCCTTATTGGCAAGCCCCACGGCACGGTTTCTTGCGTCGAGACCGGAGGAATGGGTTGAGGTGTTGGTGGCAAACCATACCACATGGTATGAGTTGCCCGTAAATGACTCGTCGTATTCGTTCTTTGATGAGTTCCACTTCATCGGATCTTCCGTAGAGCTACTGTGATTACCGCTGAGCGTGGTGGTGTTCTTCATTCGCCACTTCAATCCTATGGCCTGAGAGATTGTCCTTTCTGTTTTTCCGTCGGCAGCAAGGACGATACGGTCTTCGGGAGTGGCTTCGGGATTTGTAGCATTAAATCCTCCATACACCGTTATGCCATCATAGATGAGAAAAGAAGTATATAGCACACCGTCGCCACCGGGGGTAGATGTGGTGGGGCGGTAAGTTCCCTTCGCCACATACACGCGTCCCTCCGTGATGCCGTTTCGGGTCATATAGTCGTGAAGCGACTCTATGGCATCCTGCAGGTTGTTCTTAGCCTGCGCCCACGACGTTCCGTCGTTGGCATAGTTGCCCGACGTTGTGACATATCGTATAGGACCGCTGAATGTTGTCTGCGCCATGGTTGTGGCGCAGAGGGTCAGCATAGCTGCTATAATGGTGTATATCCTTCTAATACTCAACATAGTTTCTTGCATTTCAAATCAATTCATTTCCGGCTCTTCTGTGACTTTCATCACGTTCTGCGCCCTTTGCGATGTATTAACATTTATTAACACCCTTATCCATGGGGTGAATATCTTGTCGCCCTCATCAGGCTTTGATATCTTGACGTATGTGTTATATCCCTTGGTGGCATGGTCCTCGTTGTATATGCTCGAACCGTCCGAGGTGGATGTGGTGTAGTTGTTGCACAGGAGGCGCATCTTGATGAAGTTGTCTGCATCCGGTTCGGTGCCTTCTGTCGTAATGTTATATACCTTGGGCGTGACGTATGCCACTACCCTGCCATGGTATTTCATACCGTAGTCCTTCTCGTCAAGATGATAATAATAGGTGTTGTAGCCTCCTGATGCCACGTATGCACCCGTAGGACCTGAAGACGTATTGTCATGAGCGGGAACTGAGCCGGATTTGGTAACATTTCCGTTCTCATCTTTCAAGGTATATTGCGGAGTGGTCTCCGACCCTATAAGACGGATTTTGTATGAACTGAGATAATCGCTGTTTCCCGTCTCCAACGGACGGAAGAGGAAACAACCGTATTTGGGCAGGTCGCGCAGCTCTACAAGCGAGAAGAAGAGCTTGTTCTCCTCGCCCTTACTGTTCACCATATTATCACATTCGTATTTTGTCCAATACTTATGGGCAGGGAGATAGGTGCTGCCTGAGGTGGAGGGAGGATATGACTCCAAAGGGTCGCCGGGATTGCTTTTACTCTTCACCTTAGGCACAGCCCAATCTGCCGTTCCCTGAAAATCCTCGTCAATGCTCCATTGCACGTCCACTTTTGTCGCCACGTGATAGAGCACTATGTTGATGTTCGGCACATTGGAGGCATAGTCTGTTATTGTGCCGTAATAATCACCTTTGTTATCCGTCTTGTTATATGGTGTGGAATATACATCCTGCATATAGTTACGCAGGGTGATATTGGAGAAGATGATGTTCTTCACGGCATCCTCCGTGCCGTAAGTGCCATCAGTATATGTCTTTGATTCGTTGATATACTCTCGCGGATATTGTGAGTCGCCGAATTTGCTTGGCCTTTTACAATTAAAGGAGAGATGATTGCTGTCCTTGTCTTCCGACATAGAAGAAGAGGCATTTGTGGTATGCAGCGGGATATATGAGGCGGCGGCATAAATTTTACCCTTGCTCCTGTTGAGCGGGAGATTGATGCTGACGGTGCCTTTATAGGTGTATATGCTGTCGGTGCCCGAGACGGTCTTTTCCCATGATGAGGTGAGTTCGTTGTCGGGGATTTCTATCTTCTGATATATGACGGACTCAGTGCCGTTGGTGCTCTCGTTGCAGAGGAAGAGGTAGATATATCGGGGGAGATGGAATTGCTCGTATGTGCCTGGGTCTCCAAGGGCGCGAGTGACGGCTAACGTCGAAGCAGGCTCATCATTGCCTATGCCCACATCAGTGGGATTGACGAATCCTTCGGCTGGGATAGAGATGGAGATAGGCATCTCCACGGTCTCCAGACCGCGGGAGGCAAGACTGTCGTCATCCGAACAAGAGGTGACGACGGCAGCCGCCAAAAACATCATTACATCCAATAATATGTTTTTCAAATCAATTTTCATTGTTATTTTTTTATGGAGGAGTTATGAGGAGGAGTTATGAGGGGAAGTTATGAGGGGAAGTAATGAAGAGCCAAATGTCTAAGCGCTGAGAGTAATGGCCCATTTTAACTCCCCATCTTAACTCCCCATTATAACTCCTTATTTAATAACTCCTTATTTAATAATTATATCTCCGGCTCATAAGTCCCCCCTTGCTTCCAGTCCAGCGTCACGCTTACTCCCACGTCGTGACTCTCAGGAGTGAGCGAGCCGTCCTGCTTCATCTTCATCTTTATTATCTTGAGATAACCGGCGAGGAGGGGTTGCTCCACAGAGATGATGTTCTCAGTGACAGAGCCGTCGGGGAGGGTTATGTATGCCTTTATGCGGAAGAGGGTCTCTGCCTGGGAGTCTGCCCTTGCCGGGGCTTGACTGACGGCGGAAGCGGTGGCTACGGTGTTGTTCCTCGACGGGAAGCTCACGGCATAATGGCAGGTGCGGTGCTGACCGGGGAGAGGTATCTCAGTTGAGCGCACCACGGGATTGGCTGTAAAGGCGTAGGTGCTGTCAGCCACGGCGAAGGAGGTGGCGAAGTCCTGGGTGAACACCTTCATGCCGCGTATATCCACACCAGTGGTATCCACCACAAGGGCGGCGCAGCTGTTAGCCATATACAGGTCAACGTAATATGTCTCGGTGCAGCCGCACACCTCTATCACCTGTCTTGCGGTGAAGAGACCGGTGGTGTGGCTGTTGAGGGTGTCGGTGAGGTTGTCATACTGCAACTTCATGTCATCGGGATGGGTGTCATCGAGGGGGCGAATATTTTCAGCGTCGGCTATATTTGCCACAACGAGATTACGGTAGTCACGTTCTGGCAGATACACCACGTATTCGGCTTGCGACGCATCCATCGTATGCTTTTCCGTTTTATACAGTTTGTCGTCGGTGTCATAGAATGAGAGAGAGATGTCGTGTGCCCAGTCAGTGAATATACCGCTGAGTGAGGAGCTGAGTGCTTGTGCCACGGGGCGTTCCTCCTCCGTGCCGAGCTGTGTTTCGAGTTCGGTTTGGATGTTTGTTCTGAGTTTCAGGCGATATACGATTTTGTTGTCCAATCCGCAGTCGGAGTTGTCCTCGTCGATGATGGAGCACGACGAGAGCACCACCGCCGCAGCGGGCAGCATCAGCAGACAATACTTGCTTCTCATTACCTTATTATATATATATGATATTGTTGTTGTTAATACCGTTATAATGGCATCACGACAATAGATGTCGTGACGCCATTATAACAGAGTATTTATTGTATTAATCAATATTAACATCGTATGTCAAACCTGTCTTCCACTCAAGGTCAACTGAAAGACCGAGCTGGAGCTCTACACTTCTCAAATCAGGGATTGTGGAATATGCATTCTTGAGACTATTGATATTGAGCTTTGCAGTAGTTGTATAGTCCTGCATAAATACACGAGTAATATCCTTCTTCGGATAGCGGTAATCATCATCAGGCCAAGTAATTGAACTTGTACCTGCTGAACTAACTACCAGCTTTGCCACCAAATAGAACTTTTGTCCCTTTAAGATAATACCGTCAACACCATAGAAATCAGATTCGGAATTGTTTTCCAACTCAATTGCCATAAGCACATCATCTTGTGTTTCGTTATTCTTCCAGTTATCGAAAACGAGAGTATAGTTAGCAGCTGATTCCGTACCTGACTCTGCAACGATATTAGTAAGATCCTTGTCATATATCACAGCACTTCTTTCAGAGCCATTGTCCAAAAACTGCCAATCAACTTTGTTTGGCTGACCACCAACAAGAACACCTGTTACCTTAAATCCTTCAGAAGGAACAGAAATAGTTTGATTCGCAGGGTTCCCATCATTTATGACATTTGCACGATTATCTTCAAGAGAAGCCTCATTACACTTCACTGTAGTCTTCAAAGAAGCAACAGAATAGTTTATGTTATTAACAAGAGCTACAGACCTTGTAGAAGCTACTACTTCATTTGTCCAGCTTGAAGTAGAAGGCCATTTTGATGTATCATCCCAATCGCTAACAGTTTTTGGCCACTCTGTTGCTTCAAATATTTCAGTTGAAGCCTTAGCTCTTGTATTTGCAGTATAAGCAATAGAAGACGGATATGTAAGACCATAAACATTTAGTATGGAACCGGAAGCTCCTATGGTTGGGGTGTTCTTATATGAGAATCCTGATTCTCCATACTCCAACTGGGCAGCACCTTCTGGAAGACCAAGGTTGGTTGGAAATGAATATTTATCATCAGTTCCGCTATAAGAAAGGTCATAGTGAGTAGCATCATTAGTTCTTGCAGTGGCAGTCACTTGAATATCACCCGATGTAGTTGTAATTGCTGTCTTTATTGCTTCTGCAAGAGTCTGTACATCTGTAGATGTTGACGCAGTCTTGCGATCTATAGCCAAATTATAAAGCAACTCAACTGTCTTCAATATAGCATTAGCAGAACCACATCTTACTCCAGTTGAACCAATGGTAATGAACAGGTCGTAAGCATTCCGAAGTGAAATATCGTCAGTTGTGCTCCAGCCGTTGACATCCTTGATGCCGTTCAGATATGTAGTATAATATCCCTGAATTGTTGACATTTCATTTTCTGTTCCAAGAATTGGAACCAATGAAGCAGAGATAGAACTTGGAGCGGTTGCAACTTCACTCGGAAAGTTTGTCGTCAACATACCTTTCTTGAATTTATCCTCTTGTGTTTCACCCATCGGGCCAAAACCATAGAACAAGAAGTTATTTGTTCCTACAGGTATCTCTACATTTGAATATATCTTGCTTGAATTATCTGATGTAATACCATCATTAATTTGAGTCAAAGAAATATTTCTTGTCCAATTCACATCTTTTCCAGGGTCAGAGGAGAAAGGGAAAAGCTTTATCGAATTCATACCAAGGAAATTGTTATTATTCTGAGTATTATCAGCACTCATTCTTGTCTTACCATTAGAGGGCGTTGCGATATTAATCGCAAACTGGGCCTTCACGCTCTTGCCGTCATACGTGGGGTTGACGGGAGCATCGGTTACGTCGTCGGAGGACGAGCAGGCTACTAAGCCTGCGGTTGACAACAGAGCTATCGCACCGTTGAGAACATAATTGTTAATTCTGTTCATAACTACTAAGAAAAATATTTATACTAATTTATTTACCTATTATATTGGTGTTTTTGCGGAAGATACACCTGTCTCCCAAATAGCTACTCCAACTGCTCTATGTTGCGGCGAGCATCCTCGTTGCCTGAGGCTGCCGCACGGCGGAAGCGGCAGAGAGCCTCTTGCTTGTCGCCCGTCATGTAGAGGGCTACGCCGAGGGCGTTCTGGGCGCGCTCGTCTGACTCTACGGTGCGGAGCATCGTGAGTGCCTCTGTATAACGCTCCTCACGCAATAGTTCTGAGGCACGGTTGATTACCGCGGCGGCGGAATCGGGCACATAGTCATAGTATATGCGTATGTATCCTGAATTGCGCTGGTCGCTCAGCACGTTATCCTTCAAGTATTTATATGTCTTTCCGCCATTGAGTCGCTTCATCTTGCGCTCACGCTCGTCGGGGTTCTTCTCGGTGTCGATGATGTTGAGTAGCTGGTCGCGTCCCTCTATATTGCTGTCGGCAATCTGGTCGCGCAGCTCTGTCCATGCCTCACCGCCGTTGCATAGCTCAAACATGGCATTGCCTGTCTTTACCCTCTGCTTGATATAGTCGCGCAGGGTGGCAGCACGGTTCTGACCCAAGAGGTTGTTGCGCTTCACGCTTCCCTCGGGCGAGGCAAGACCGATAATCTGTATGAGCTTTACGCTCGACGTGGAGTCAGCCATAATCTGGCGAGTGATGCTCACGATGGTGTCGAGAGTGGCGGCATTGTCGCGGAAATCGTGCAGCAGTGTCCACTTGTCCAAGGGGAAGAAGACATACAAGGCTCCCTCCTCCTTGCGCAGTATGCGCGAAGAGTCGTAAGGACGATACTGGGATATATGCTGAAGCACGGGATTGCTGCGCTGAAGCTCGCCCGCCTTGCCGGTGTTGTCCTCAACCGAGAATAACACGGGATGGAAGGGACGCTCGCAGAGGAAACTGTCGCAGCAAAGGACTACGGCAGGACTTACCTCGCAGCAACCCTCCCCCTCTACTGATGTGCAGAGCTGAAGTGTGGAGCCTTCTACCCAGGGATAGCGGTCGGTGGGCAGATAGGCGGTGCGAGTGATGACTGAGTCGATACCCGAAGGCACATACGAGGGTAAAGTGGCATTGCGGTCGCCAAGCACCACGCGGCGGCGCAGCTTCTTGGCATTGAGCTTGCCGCGCACAGTGACTGACTCCTCAAAGATGGTGTCGGTGCCGCAGGTGAAGAGCGGAGTCACCTGATAGGAATAGTCGGATGCCGGCTGAGGCAGGGTGAAGGAATAGCGGACACGGTAGCCATTGTCCTCGCGCTCCACACCGTCAACACGCAGTGACATCTGCGGTGACGTCTGCGATATGGCATCTATACATGCCATAACCGTGAGAGTGATAATCAGAAAAAATCTTTTCATAAATATATCCTTTCCTTACCTTATTTTATTATATACACTATGTTCAACGCCAACTTGGGCAGAACAAGAAACTTGTTGTCGGAACCACGGTAGGTGCCGCACTTAGGGGAGTCGTACCTGTCAGACCAGGTATAGCCGAGGTCGAGACCCGCCTCAGCCTCAAGACTCCAATGGGGAGAGAGTATCCATGAATAACCGTAGGATGCACCTATGGCGGCAAGGTCGCCCTGTCGGCGCTCACCGTCAACACCACCATAAAGTCCAAAGGGAAACTTGATGTCGCTTACGTTATAATGCACATAAGCTATGTTTGCTCCGAAGTAATGTCCTGAGAATGATTCGCACAACCAGTAGCGAAGTTGTGGGGCAACAAGCAGATGCTTGAGTTTCTTGTTGTCGGAAAAAGACCATGGGTTAAGGGCGACATTTATCCCGGCTGTCCATTTGTTGGATAGCCTTACCTCTATAGCTGCATTGGGTGTTGTGGTGGCATCGTAAAGGATGTTGCTTTTCAATGCCAAGCCTTGTGCTTTTATGGTTGAAGTGTTACCCATCAACAATAACAACACCAACAATATTACCTTTATCCCTATCGCCTTGCATTTGCTCATAGCATCTGTTTATATATGACACTTAATTTGCCGACAAAGATAAAAATATTTTTTGAATAATTACCACTACCTCCCTCGTTAATTAATATTAATTAACGCATTTAACTATACAACAAGTTGATTTATGGTCTAAATCATCTGAATATACTAAAATTAACACTTCCGTATGAGCGGTGCTCAACGAAATGTGGATGGGATGAGAAGTCGTAGTCTTTGCCATGTTCGAAGACGAAGACGCCTTCGGGAGCAAGGATGTCCTTCTGGAATATGAGGTCGGGTATTTGTGGCAGTTCCTTCAGCGCGTAGGGAGGGTCGGCAAAGATAAAGTCAAACTGCTGGCGGCACGACTTGATGAATCTGAACACATCACCACGGATAGGGGTGCATACATCGGTGCCGAGCTTCTTAAGGCATTGGGATATGAAAGCATGGTGGTCGCGGTCGGCCTCTACACTCACTACGCGTGCACAGCCTCTCGACACGAGTTCGAGGGATATGCTGCCTGTGCCCGAGAAGAGGTCGAGGGCATTTATACCGTCAAAGTCGATATAGCCATTGAGCACATTGAAGATATTCTCCTTGGCAAAGTCTGTTGTGGGTCGGGCCTTGAAAGTTCGTGGTATATCGAAGTGGCGACCCTTGTATTGTCCTGTAATTATTCGCATAGCATCACCTTCCCTTAATAAAATACGTCATCAAATCATACGGCATCCCTTTGATCTGTGCAATAGGCGAACGATTGAAGTCGCCGATGGGATTGATACAATATGCCCGCTGCAGATATCGCTTCAGCTCATCGAGCATCCAGTCGCGCTCGGGAATATCGCCAACAAGATGCATCTCGTCGTGCTCAGGTTTGAGCATAAGCTGCTTCCACACATATAACAGATAATAGAGCGAGTCGTGGGCATTGGAAGTATCAAATGAATTACAGAACTTAAATCTGTTCTGATTGAAACTGAATATGTCGAGACGTCGGTCGTGGAAATATCCGTATAGCTTGCTGCGAGCGCCAGTGAAACTGCGGCGATGGAGATAGCGCCACACGGGAGCCACGGCGCAGATGAAGCGCGCTGAGGGCAGATGGTCGGTAATCACCATACGCAGGTCCTTGTTTACCGAGAAGAGCGCCACTGCACTGAGGTCGGGCAACACGTTGGAAAGCACAGCATCCGAACCGAATTCAGGAAAGGAATGGGCATAGAGCATTGTGGTGTCGTCATCCTCGTAGAGGTCGGCAGGCACCATCAGCACCGGCGACTCCACCATAACCACGGCTTTGTTATACGATTTCTGCAGCGCGGCCTCAGTCTTGAAAGCCTCACGCATATTCGCAGCCATCGACACCCCGCTTTTAACCACATAAGGCATAAAGTCAACTTTACCTTCTGAGGTAATGGTTGACACGGATAAGGTGGTGCGGGCCACACGTATCACAAGGCGCATATTTGTATCTTGCATAAACCTATATCACTCCCAATTACCACGATTGTCACTCGGCGACGTAAGGTCGCCAAACTTCACTCCCGGGAATGCTCCCCTCGACAGGGCATTTTCCTTCAGTTCGGAGATATAATCCTCATCAAGCCCCTTGAGATAGTCCTCATAATAGACCCGGCACTCCATCAAATGGACATTTGTGTTTTTATTTGTCGTAATATAAGATGTTGACATCTCAAACATCTTGCCGTCACTGAATGGTATATATTTAATGGAGTCGGCTATGTATCCCGCCATAACGAGAGAATCGAGCGTTGTACAGAATATGCCGTCGTGGTTTTGGTGATAACGGGCCTGTGCCGAGCGAATCTTCTGCAAACGCTCTATCACCTTTTCCTCGCGCTCCTTAGCCTCATTTGCGAAGTTGACAGGTTTCATCACACTTGACACTATTGCCACTATCAAGGCCACAACGATAATGCCAAGCGAAATATTAATATATTTTCTTTTTACTCTCATATACATATAAATATGTTTTTAATTTGCTTCTTGGCTGCAAAGTTATGAAATCATTTGCAATATTCCAAATTTTTTCCCTAGAAATTTGGTTTTATCGGATATTTTTTATATGTTTGCAGACTATAAACAGAAAATCAGCTATGATAAGGGATTATTATATCAAAAACATATACAAGCAGATGAGCTTCACGCCCACGATGGAACAGGAGACGGCGATAAGGCTCTTTGCCGACTATATGACTTGCCGCGATGACGATCATCCGGTGTTCATACTCAACGGTGCGGCTGGAACTGGCAAGACCACCCTTGCAGCGGCAATAGTGAAGGCGATGGTGGAGATGAAACAGAAGATTGTATTGATGGCTCCCACCGGAAGGGCGGCAAAGGTGTTCTCGCTGTATGCCGGGCAACCCGCCTACACTATCCATCGCCGCATCTACCGACAGAGGTCGGGGGCTATCGGTATGGATGGATTCTCGCTCAACGACAATCTTCATACCGACACTCTTTTCATTATCGACGAGGCTTCCATGATAGCCAATCAGGGATATGGCGATGGAGGATTTGGAAGCGGATGCCTTCTCGACGACCTCATGAGATATGTGGAGGCTGGACGCAACTGCCGCGTGATGCTTATAGGCGACAGGGCACAGCTGCCGCCGGTGGGAGAGGACGAGAGTCCAGCTCTCATGCCGCAGGTGATGGGGGCATACGGTCATCGCGTGATTTATGCCACACTCAACGAGGTGGTGCGACAAGAGGCCGACTCGGGTATTTTATGGAATGCCACCAAGGTGAGGCAGATGGCCAACGAGGAATATCTCACGGAACTGCCGAAGGTGTGCTTCCACGGATTTGACGACATCATGATGACTCCTGGCAGCGAACTCATCGAGCAGCTCGCCGGGAGCTACAGCCGTGCTGGCATCGACGACACTATCGTCATCACACGCAGCAATCGCCTGGCAATAAGATACAACAACGGTATCAGGAACATGGTGCTTGGGCATGAGGATGAACTGTGCTCGGGCGACATGCTCATGATAGTGAAAAACAATTATTTCTGGACGGAGAAAGAAAAACTCTCCCTGCCATTCATCGCCAATGGCGACAGGGCCAAGGTGGAGAGAGTGAGAAACGTGAGGGAACTCTACGGATTCCGGTTTGCCGATGTCACTATATCACTGCCCGACTACGACGACATTGAGTTGACGGCTACGGTGAATCTCAACACACTGACATCGGAGGCTGCTGCACTGACGCGCGAAGAGAATGACTTATTATTTAATAATGTAATGGAGGACTACCAGCATATACCACTGAAGGCCGACCGATTCAAGGCTATACGACAAGATATTTACTTCAATGCCTTGCAGGTGAAATATGCCTATGCCGTCACTTGCCACAAGGCTCAGGGTGGACAATGGAGTCACGTATATGTGGATCAGGGATGGATGACTGATGATATGCTTACTCCCGAATATATTCACTGGCTATACACTGCTTTCACTCGCGCCACGGAGAAGCTGTATCTCGTCAATTGGCCGGAGAAACAGAGAGTTGAGGGTTGAGTAATTAGTAGCAGATTGTGAGAATTGAGGTATGAAGGAATCTGGTGTCAAAATGATATTTGCCCATATCTGTGAGAACGGTCTTGAGGTCGCGAGTAATACCCTCGCCAGTGAGTTTGAGATATGACTCCTTCATTGTCCATAGACGGATGAACTCTTGAGCTGGCGATTGAGAAGACATCACTGTGGCATACTCGTCGTCATTAAGAACATAGCGGGCAAGGGATTCCTTGAATTCCCTCACATCCTCAACATCCACTCCCACTGGCGACAACGACACCACACACGCCGCCACCGAACGGCAATGACTGAGATTAAAGTATATCTCTGGATGCCCCACTATCGACGGTTTGCCATGCTCAGAATATTCAAACACAGGAGGCTCGTCAATACCGTATTCCTCCTTTATGGCCTTGCATAGCAGCATATAGGCAGCAGCAGAGAGTTTGCGTCCCTGCTCGTGCTTGAAGGCAAGTACCTTGGTGCGTCTCTGCTCCGTCATTTTGGCGAGTGCAGACTCCAGGTCGATTGCCAAAGGATTGTCGTCGATATATAATTTATAATTCCTCATTCTTCATTTAAAAAATATCACATCACCGGTGCCAGCAGTCGTGTTATGCTCTCCCATAGACGGGCGAAGAAGGACACTTGAAGACGCTCGGGAGGGAGGGAGTTGAGCAGCACCGACGAAGTGATGTCAACCTCAAACATCTTGCGGAATCTCACGGCAGTGTCCGCGTCGTAGAAGAACACATTCGACTCGAAATTGTTCTCGAAACTGCGGAAGTCAACATTAGTGGAACCGCAGGTGGCCATACTATCATCGGCAACAAGTATCTTGCTATGCAGAAAGCCCCCACTATACATATACACCTTTACACCTGCCTCCATTATTTCACGCAGATAGGTGCGCGAAGCCCATGCCACCACGTGTGCATCTCCCTTGCGAGGCACCATCAATCTCACATCCACACCTCCTATGGCGGCTGTCTTCATTGCCACAAGCACCGACTCGGTAGGCATGAAATAAGGGGTTTGGATATACACATAGCGTTTGGCCTCTATCAATGCCCTCATATATCCGTGCATGATGGACGGATAGGGAGAAGACGGACTACTGTTGACCACCTGAGATATGCAACTATTGACCACCTGGGATATGCTACCCTTTGCTGGCGCTGACGATAAGGGTGGATAATAGTCGCGACTGGAAATCATAGTGCGATCGACAAAATACCAGTCGATGAGAAACGTGCACTGAATACCATACACGCCATTGCCGGTGAGCCTCACCATCGTGTCGCGCCATGACATACCGTCCCTGCCCTTGACATAACGTGTGGCAATGTTGTAGCCACCGACATATCCCACCTCACCGTCAATAACGAAGATTTTGCGATGGTTGCGATAGTTGACCTTGCCAGCAAACTGAGGGAAGCGCACCGGCAGGAATGGACTCACCTCTACTCCTGCGTCGCGCATCTGTTCGAAAAACTCGCTGTCGGTTGACCACGACCCTACATCATCATATATAACCCTTACCTCAACACCCTGGCGTGCCTTATCGATGAGCACATCACGCACAAGACGCCCAAGGGCATCATTCTCGAAGATATACACATCCACATGTATGTGATGACGCGCCCTGCCTATATCGGCAATAAGCGAGAGGAAGAACGAATAACCATTGGTGAACAGTTCCACCTTATTATTTTTGAAGGGAAGGGCTGAATTTTCGTTGACAAACAATTCCACCATCTGTTTGTAGCGCTCCGGCACTTGCATGTCGGTCTGATCTACAAAACCCAGCATAGAACGTCGGGTGAGTTGGTCGAGACTGCGCTGACTGATCAGCTTCTCGCGACGGGTGTTAAGGCCAAAGAAAAGGTAGAGCACCAAACCGGCAACTGGCACGAAATATATGACCATGGCCCAAGCCATCGTCTTCACCGGATGGCGATTATCCATCAGTACGTGAACTATCGCCACCACCTTTATAATTTCGTAGATAACTACGAGTGTTACATATACTCCGTGCACTTATTTTTTTCAGATATTTCTTATTAAGCTCTGCCCCACACTATCGGCAATAGTGTCGCGGAGCGAGCGGGCTTCCATCATCTCTTTCAGTATGCCTCTCACCTCTTCGCCATTCTTCTCGCGCTGAGCCTCGGCAAGGCGCTGCTTAAGGGCGTTGAGCCTATTCTGGACATGGTGAGCCCTGAACTCCGACAAGAGGTGGATGGTGTTGAGACGCACCGACTCCTCGTCGGGAGTCATCTCAAGACTGCGACATAGCTGATACTTGTTGAATATGAGACGCGATGCCACACTGCTCACATTAATATCGTGATAGGTGGCAAAGAATACTGCAGGATCAAAACCATCCTCACCGCTATGGGCAGCGGTTTCGGCGAGTATTGTCTGGAAGATTGGGTTGGAGAATACCAGGTTGTCCTGCGACAGGTCGTAGTCGATAAACTGCGCTACCGTAAGATCGATATTTTTGCCGTCGGCGGTCTTAACATCTTTATATATAATATCACCGCCATGTTGCAAAATCAATTTCACCAGAAGTGGCTCAATAGGATTGTCAGATGCAGGCGGTTCAGCAGTGGATGCAGACGCAGAGGATGCAGACGCAGAGGAAGATGTAGCTGAAGATGTAGCTGCGGCAGTTGTATTTGCAGCAGCTTGTCGTTGTGCTTCGCGCTCCTGTTCCTTTTGTGCAGCATCAATATCTCCACGTATGAATGAGTTCATCGTGTTGATTAATGTCTGCTCGTTTATTCGCAACCGGTCGGAACACTCATGGATATATGTATCGCGCGTGATTTGATTAGGTATCACCGATATGCTGCGCACAATACTCGTGATAGCTTCCGAACGCTTTATTGGGTCGTTGACACCACGAAGCATGACATCCGACTTAAACCGTATGAAGTCACTTTGGTTGGTCTCGATATACTTTCTGAACTCCTCAGCCGTGTGCTTGCGCGAAAAACTGTCGGGGTCGTCGCCATCAGGCAACAACAGCACTTTCACATTCATTCCCTCGGCAAGTAGCATGTCGGTGCCTCGCATAGCTGCATGAATACCGGCCTCGTCACCGTCGTAGAGCAAGGTGATGTTAGGCGTAAACCTCCGCAGTGCCTTAATCTGATGAACAGAGAGTGCAGTGCCCGAGTTGGCCACAACATTACATATACCACACTGGTGCATGGCTATCACGTCGGTATATCCCTCCACCATAAACACATGATCTTGCTTGGCTATATCTCGCTTTGCCTGATAAAGGCCATAGAGTTCGCGTTCCTTATGGAAGATATCCGACTCAGGCGAATTGACATATTTCTGCTGCACACCCTTGGTGCGCGAGTCGAGCAGGCGACCACCGAATGCATTCACCTTACCCGCCACCGAAAACCACGGGAATATCACTCTGCCGGCATATCGGTCAACAAGTTCACCATTGTCCTTTCTGTAGCACAATCCAGTTTTCACCAGATAATCCTCCTTATATCCGGCAGCCACAGCCGCCTTCGACAGAGAGTCGCGCCTCGACAGGGCATATCCCAACTTAAATTTCTCTATGATATCATCGCGTATGCCACGACTGCGGAAATACTGCAATCCTATGGCCTGTCCGTCGGGGTTCTTCTTAAGTATGTCAACAAAGTAGTTCTTCGCCCACTCGTTGACGATGAACATACTCTCGCGGTCGGATGCCTGTTGCTTCTCCTCGGCCGACAGTTCGCGCTCACGAATCTCTATATTGTATTTCTTGGCGAGCCATCTCAATGCATCGGGATAGGATATCTGCTCGTGCTCCATAAGGAAGTTTACGGCATTGCCTCCCTTACCGCAAGCAAAGCAGTGGCAAATACCCTTTGTGGGCGACACTATAAACGAGGGAGTCTTGTCGTCATGAAACGGACAAAGCCCCTTGTAGTTGATGCCTGCCTTGCGCAGAGTCACAAATTCCGAGACGACATCAACGATGTTGGTCGCCTCCAAAATCTTGTCTATGGTATCTCTATCTATCATAATCGGTGCAAAGTTAGCAAAAAAATATGAAAATCATCACTTTATTCCTTTTTTATTTTGTCAAATGAAAAAAAAGGCGTAATTTTGCATCAATTTTCGTAATAATCGGAACAATAACTATTTATAATTAAATATGAGTTTGAAAATTGTAGTACTTGCAAAGCAAGTTCCTGACACAAGAAATGTGGGCAAGGACGCCATGACCGCCGAAGGAACGGTCAACCGCGCAGCCCTGCCTGCCATCTTCAATCCTGAAGATTTGAACGCTCTCGAGCAGGCTCTCCGCCTCAAGGAGCAGAATCCTGGTTCCACCGTTGGCATTCTGACGATGGGTCCTCCCCGTGCGGCTGAGATTATCCGCCAGGGTCTCTATCGCGGTGCCGACACTGGATGGTTGCTCACCGACCGTCTGTTTGCCGGAGCTGACACTCTCGCTACCTCTTATGCACTCGCCACTGCCATCAAGAAGATCGGTGATGTTGACATTGTCATCGGAGGTCGCCAGGCTATCGACGGCGACACCGCACAGGTGGGTCCACAGGTGGCACAGAAATTAGGTCTCAACCAGGTCACTTATGCCGAGAGCATCGAAAAGTGCGAGGACGGTAAGCTCACCATACGCCGTCTCATCGACGGTGGTGCCGAGACTGTAGAGGCTCCCATGCCTGTCGTTGTAACTGTCAACGGAAGCGCAGCTCCCTGCCGTCCGTGCAACGTGAAGCTCGTGATGAAATACAAGCGTGCCACAGCTCCTATGGAGCGCACTGAAGACATGCCATACAAGGAATTGTACGACGAGCGTCCCTACCTCACTCTCAACCAGTGGTCGGTGGCCGATGTTGACGGCGACCCACAACAGTGTGGTTTGAGCGGTTCGCCCACAAAGGTGAAAGCTGTTAAGAACATCGTATTCCAGGCCAAGGAGAGCAAGACTCTCACTGGCAGCGATGCCGACGTAGAGGGACTGATAAAGGAATTGTTGAACGAGAAGATTATTGGCTAGTAGAAATATGAACAACGTATTTGTATATTGCGAAATCGAAGGCACCCAGGTGCAGGAGGTTTCACAGGAACTATTGACAAAGGGCCGCAAACTGGCCAATGAACTGGGCGTTGACCTCAATGCCATAGTTGCCGGCACAGGGATCAAAGGAAAGGTGGAAGAGCAGATTTTGCCTTATGGCGTTGACAAACTGTTTGTCTTCGACGGTGAAGGTCTGTTCCCTTACACATCAGCTCCCCACACCGATATTCTCGTAAACCTCTTCAAGGAGGAAAAGCCGCAGATATGCCTTATGGGTGCCACCGTTATCGGTCGCGACCTCGGACCTCGTGTGTCATCATCGCTCACCAGCGGATTGACAGCCGACTGCACCGAGCTTGAGATTGGTCCGTATGAGGACAAGAAGAACCAGAAGACCTACGACAATCTGCTCTATCAGATTCGTCCTGCCTTCGGTGGTAATATCGTGGCAACAATCGTCAATCCCGACCATCGTCCACAGATGGCTACAGTGCGCTCAGGCGTGATGCAGAAGGCTATCTACGAGGGCAATGCCAAGGGCGAGGTTGTTTATCCCGAGGTGTCTAAGTATGTATCTGCCGAGGCATACGTGGTTAAGGTGCTCGACCATCACGTAGAGGCTGCCAAGCACAACCTCAAGGGTTCGCCCATCGTTGTTGCCGGTGGATATGGTGTAGGTTCGAAGGAAGGTTTCGACCAACTCTTCCAGTTGGCAAAGGTGCTTCACGGCGAGGTAGGTGGCTCACGTGCCGCTGTAGATGCCGGATGGATTGACCACGACCGTCAGATTGGTCAGACGGGTGTCACCGTGCATCCGAAGGTGTACATCGCCTGCGGTATCAGCGGTCAGATTCAGCACATCGCCGGTATGCAGGACTCTGGTATCATCATCTCGGTGAACAGCGACCCCGAAGCACCCATCAACAAGATTGCCGACTATGTGATAGTAGGTACCGTTGAGGAGGTTGTTCCGAAACTGATAAAGTATTATAAGCAGAATAATAAATAAAAAAACATGGCAAACTATTATAGTGACCATCCGGAATTTGAATTCTATTTGAATCACCCGGAAATGAAACGCATCGTTGAACTCAAGGAACGTGGATTCGTGGATGCTGCAGAATATCCCGACGCTCCCGTTGACTTCGACGACGCTATCGAGAACTACAAGCAGATGCTCGAGATTACAGGCGACATAGCCGCCAACATCATAGAACCCAACTCTGAGTCTGTTGACCTCGAAGGTCCACACCTCGTTGACGGACGCATGGTGTATGCATCCAAGACATTCGAAAACCTCGACGCCACCCGCAAGGCTGGTCTTTGGGGCGTGTCGATGCCCCGTCGCTACGGCGGTCTTAACATGCCTATCACTCCCTACTCTATGGCCTCGGAGATTGTATCGGCTGCCGACGCTGGTTTCCAGAACATCTGGAGCCTTCAGGATTGTATCGAGACACTCTATGAGTTTGGCGACGAGGAACAGCGCAAGAAGTACATCCCCCGCGTATGTGCAGGTGAGACAATGTCAATGGACTTGACTGAGCCTGACGCCGGTTCCGACCTCCAGCGCGTGATGCTCAAGGCAAGCTACGACGAGGAGAACAAGTGCTGGCGACTGAATGGTGTGAAGCGATTCATCACCAACGGCGACTCCGACATCCACCTCGTGCTCGCACGCTCTGAGGAGGGTACACACGACGGACGCGGACTCTCGATGTTCATCTACGACAAGCGCGACGGAGGTGTCACCGTACGTCATATCGAGCACAAACTCGGTATCCACGGTTCACCCACATGTGAGCTTGTATATAAGAACGCCAAGTGCGAACTCTGCGGTAGCACCCGCCTGGGTCTTATCAAGTATGTGATGGCCCTGATGAACGGTGCACGCCTCGGTATCGCCGCACAGTCGGTAGGAGTAAGCCAGGCTGCCTACAACGAGGGACTTGCCTATGCCAAGGAGCGCAAGCAGTTTGACACTGCCATCATCGACTTCCCCGCTGTATATGACATGCTCTCACGCATGAAGGCCAAGCTCGATGCCGGTCGCGCCATTCTCTATCAGACAGCACGCTATGTGGATATCTACAAGGCTCTCGACGACATTGCCCGCGAGCGCAAACTCACTCCCGAGGAGCGTGCCGAGCAAAAGAAATACACACGTCTGGCTGACGCATTCACTCCTCTGGCAAAGGGTATGAACTCCGAGTATGCAAACCAGAATGCCTACGATGCCATTCAGATTCACGGCGGTTCGGGATTCATCATGGAATACAAGAGTCAGCGCCTCTATCGCGATGCACGTATCTTCTCTATCTACGAGGGTACAACACAGCTTCAGGTAGTGGCTGCCATCCGCTATATCACCAACGGCACCTACCTCTCAATCATGAAGGAGATGATGGAGCGTCCTATCTGCGAGTGTGCCGCCCCAATGCGCGAGCGTATCGCCAAGCTCATCGAGCAGTATGAAGATGCACTCAACTACGTGAAGGAGCAGGGCAACCAGGATATGCAGGACTTCCTCGCACGCCGTCTCTACGAGATGACTGCCGACATCATCATGTCTATCCTGCTGCTTGAGGATGCCACTCGCGCTCCCGAACTCTTCAAGAAGAGTGTCAACGTCTTCGTTCGCCATGCCGAGGCTGAGTGCGCTGCACATCATGCCTATATCAAGGCGTTCAAGCCCGAGGACTTGGAGAATTTTAAAGCGTAATTTTTAGGAGTTAAGAAGTTAAGGAGTTAAGGAGTTAAAGCCAAATGTTAATAGCGCTTACAATGTATGCTCAATACTATTGGCTTAACTCCTTAACTCCTTTAACTCCTTAACTCCCCAATAAATATGGAATGTCTCAACTGCCATACTGAATTCATCGGCAACTACTGCCCCTCGTGCGGCCAACCGGCAAGCACGCAACGATTCACCGTCAAGAAAGCACTGATGGCGACATTAGAGGTGTGGGGTATGGGCAACCGCTCATTGCCACGCACAGTATTGCACCTCATCTACCGACCAGGACAGATGATTGGCGAATATCTCGATGGCAAGCGCATGCCGTTCTTCCCGCCTGTGAAGATGCTCTTCGTGCTTTGCATCTTCTTTGCCGTGGAGTCGTCACTGCTCGGCGAAAAAACCATCTCCGAACAGATTACAAGCAGTATGAATGACGAGGCACTCAAGAAGAATCTCAAGGAGAACACTAATAATACTGTCGTCAACTTCAATGGCAAGAAAATCTCAACAGAAGAAATGATGATGACAGTAAAGAATATTGTGGTATGGATGGATCAGCATAAAGCCGTGGAACTCATCTGCCTCCACTCCTTCTTCATGCTGTTTGCATGGGGCGTGTTCCGCAAGTCGCCCACCCGACCCAAAGCCACGATGGCAGAGCATTTCTTCACTCAGGTGTTTATGAGCGGACAGATGATGGCATTGTCGATTATCTATCTGCCCATCTTCAGCAACGGCAAGGAAGACTATACCTTCTATCCCCTGCCATGGTGGTTGCTGTTTATTCTTTTTGTATGGGATTACAAGTATATCTTCGGATATAAATGGAGGACAACAATACGCAAGGTGATTGTTGTTCACGTCCTCTCCATCACATTGTTTATAGCTATTGCCGGAATGGTGGCGGGAATAATAATATCATTCGCCGAGAATACAGCTGCCACAAAATAGTTTCCTGTTTCACGACTATGCTTATTGTTGTTGTCATAATGCTATGCGGCATTGCCGTAGGTTATCTCGTAAGAAAGAGGAATACGAGGTTTATCTCGCATGTAATCACTGTCTTGATATGGCTACTCCTCTTCCTGCTCGGTATCGAGGTGGGCAGCAATCCGCATATCGTCAACGGTATTCAGACACTTGGCATTGAGGCTCTGTTACTCACTGTCGGAGGAGCCATAGGCACCACACTCTTCTCATGGCTACTATGGAAATACGTGTCAAGAAAGGAGGCTGGCAAATGAAAGGCAGTCTTATCATCATCGCCTTCTTCGTCTTAGGAATAGTAGTAGGCCTTCAATTTTCAACCTTCAATTTTCAATCTTCAACCTTCATCCTCTACGCCCTAATGTTTTGCGTAGGTATAAGTATAGGCAGTGACACCAAGACCCTCAAGAGTTTCCGTGGTGTCAATCCCCGACTTATGATGTTGCCCATGATGACTATTGTCGGCACATTGGCAGGAACGACTGCAGCCTCTGCTTTTTTGCCCCATCGCCATCTCTTCGACTGTCTCGCCATTGGTTCGGGATTTGGTTATTACTCGCTTTCGAGCATTTTCATCACCGAATACAAGGGTGCGGAATTGGGCACCATAGCCCTCCTGTCGAATATCATGCGTGAGATAATCACCCTTCTCTGTGCCCCGTTATTAGTAAGGTACTTCGGAAAATTGGCTCCGATAAGTATGGGTGGAGCAACAACGATGGACACCACACTGCCCATCATCACCCGCACATCAGGACAAGACTACGTCATTGTCTCCATCTTCCATGGTTTCTGCGTGGATTTCTCCGTCCCGTTCCTCGTCACCTTCTTCTGTTCTATCTAAATTCCCCCAAATGCAAAAAACTGATTTCACTCCCCTTCTTTATTGAGAAACTTGCTGGGCGAACAACCTACCGCCTCGCGGAAATACTTGCTGAAAAAGGATGGGTTGGGGAAATTGAGAATCTGACTGATTTGCTGGATGCTATACTCGCGGCTCAACAGCATTGCCTTGGCATCGAGGATGACATAGTCGCGAATCCACTCAAGCGGACGCCTACCGCTCACCTGTGCCACCACCACACCAAGATACTTGGGAGTGATACATAATTTGCTGGCATAGAACGACACCTCGCGATTAACCATATAGTTCTTCTGAACCTCTCGGATAAACCCTTGAAATAATTGCTCGTTGCGCGAGAGGGCTACATTCTTATGCATTTCATTTTCTACGGCAATCTCGTTCATCCAATAAGCTGCCAACGACTGAAAACTACCGATAATGACCTCATCCTTGAATCTCATTCCCTCGTCGCTGATAACACGGCGCATTGACTTATAGGAATCGACAAACTGCGACAGGGCATTGTCGCACAAATGGGTTATTACCGATTCATTGTTGATAATGGAACGCAACTGCAGCATAATCTTCACACTCGGTTTATGCTCCATTTTGTCTCCGTCGATGTGTATCACTGCCATACGACATTCTCCCTCGCATACCACCATATCTATTATTGCCCCGGGGTTGATCAGTAGCACATCGTTGGGACCTATGTTCATATCCTTGAGGTTGACTCTTACGCGCATCTTACCCTTCACACAAATAATAAGACTCAAGAACATCAGTTTGACAGGCGAACCGATATACGAAAAGCCCTTGAACACCTCGTCGTCGAAATTATCGTCGAGGAGCATAAAGTCGTTATATACCACCTTATGCGCCTTGTCGTGAACCATCGCAAGTGTTACCTCTTGGATATTACCCATATAAACTATAATAATGTGATACTAAACAGATAAACCACTGCCGCAGGAATGGCAAGCAGGGATGAATCAAAGCGGTCGAGCATACCGCCATGACCTGGCAGGATATTGCCGCTGTCCTTTATACCGAGGGTGCGCTTGAAGAGACTCTCCACAAGGTCGCCCCAGGTGCCAAACACCACAACGGTAAGACCAAGACCCATCCACTCCCACATTCCCATACCTGTGGGATTCATATTATTACTGTCAGTGAGATACCACACCAACGCTGCGGCAGCCAGCACGAAGATGCCACCACCGATGCTGCCCTCCCAACTCTTTCCAGGACTAATGCGCGGAAAAAGTTTGTGCTTGCCAAAGAGCGAACCGCAGCAATATGCACCGGTGTCGTTCACCCACAAGAATACAAACACGCTCAGCGGCAAGGTATAGATATACATGATACCCTCGGGAGCTGCACGGAATGCAAGCATATTTAGTAGCGAGAACGGCAGTACGACATACATCTGACTCATCATCGTGTAAGCCCAATCGTGGATAGGGTCTTCCTGCTTGGCATATAGCTCAGCCACAAGCAGATAGATGATTGTGATAAGATAAGGAATAAACACGGTGGATGAGGTGAAACCGCTTGTTGTGCCTGCCATGGCGAGGAAGAAATACACTCCTGCCACGGTAGATATGAAGCGGTTGACCGACACGCCGGCCCTGTCGTTGACAAGACCTGTAAACTCCCATACCGTCAATCCCGTAACCAGGGCAAACAGGAATATCATTGCCGTGGGATTGAGAAAGCACACTACTATTGTAGCAACAAAGAGTATGCCTGTGATTGTTCTTGCTATAAAGTTATTCATATTTTTTTTATTTGGGGAGTTAAGGAGTTAAGGAGTTAAGCCATTAGTATTGTACTCTGAATATCTGCGATAGGAAATCAGCGCAATTACATTTGGCTTAACTCCTTAACTCCTTAACTCCTTAATTCCTTAACTCCTCATCTTTTTTCACCTTCTGCTCCAAACTCGTGCCCTGAGCCTCCAGTTCCTTTTCACGCTGCTCTGCCATAGCCTCGGCCTCTGCCTTTTTCTGAGCTTCGAGCAGTTCCTCACTTCTGCTTGCCCATGGACGCTTGCCGAAGATCTTCTCGACATCGTCGGCAAAGATTACCTCGCGCGCTACAAGGAGGTCGGCCAACTGGGCATGACCATCCCTGTGGTCCTCAAGTATCTGCTTTGCCCTCTCATATTGATTGTTGATCATCTTTAGCACCTCGTCGTCCATTATCTTGGCCGTCGTCTCCGAATACGGGCGCTGGAATGAGTATTCATTGTTATTATAATAACAGATATTGGGCAGTTTCTCACTCATACCGGCGTATGCCACCATACCATAGGCACTCTTCGTGACGCGCTCCAGGTCGTTCATCGCACCCGTGGATATTCGTCCGATAAAGAGTTCCTCGGCAGCACGTCCACCCAATGTGGCGCACATCTCGTCGAGCATCTCTTCCTTGGTGGTGATGGCACGCTCCTCTGGCAAATACCAAGCTGCTCCCAAGGCACGGCCTCGCGGCACAATGCTCACCTTCACCAGCGGATTGGCATGCTCGCAGAACCAAGATATTGTGGCATGGCCAGCCTCGTGGATGGCTATTGCCTTCTTCTCGGCATCAGTCATAATCTTGGTCTTCTTCTCAAGACCGCCGATGATACGGTCAACGGCATCGAGGAAATCCTGCTTGCCCACCGACTTGCAGTTATGTCGCGCGGCGATAAGTGCCGCCTCATTGCACACGTTAGCGATGTCGGCACCCGAGAATCCCGGTGTCTGACGAGCCAGAAAGTCGATGTCCAATGTCTCATCAGTCTTCACGGGTTTGAGATGCACCTGGAATATAGCCTTACGCTCGTTGAGGTCGGGCAGATCGACATGTATCTGTCGGTCGAATCGTCCTGCACGCATCAAAGCCGAGTCGAGCATATCGGCACGGTTGGTGGCGGCAAGGATGATCACACCGCTATTGGTGCCGAAGCCGTCCATCTCGGTGAGCAAGGCATTCAGGGTGTTTTCGCGCTCGTCGTTGCCACCCATAGCGGGGTTCTTGCTTCGTGCTCGTCCCACGGCATCGATCTCGTCGATGAAGATGATACACGGTGACTTCTCCTTTGCCTGGCGGAAGAGGTCGCGCACACGACTGGCTCCCACGCCCACAAACATCTCCACGAAGTCACTACCGCTCATCGAGAAGAATGGCACTCCTGCCTCTCCTGCCACTGCCTTGGCAAGCAGTGTCTTACCTGTTCCCGGAGGACCCACCAGCAATGCGCCCTTGGGTATCTTACCACCCAATTCGGTGTATTTTCCAGGATTCTTCAGGAAGTCAACGATTTCCTGCACCTCCTGCTTGGCACCAGCCTGACCGGCCACATCCTTGAATGTGACGGTAATCTGATTGCCCTTTTCATACATCTTCGCCTTGCTCTTGCCCACACTGAATATACCGGCTCCGCCGCCCATGCCGCCGCCCATGCGACGCATGAAGAACATCCATATCGCCACAAGGATAAAGATAGGCAGAAGATTATATATTATCATCGTGAGGAAGTCGTTGTCGCGTTTGTTCTCATAGCTGAAGTCGCCATTAAACTTCTTCAGCTGTCGAGCCTCGTTGACAAAGGCCTCCACCTGATCGACACTTCCATACTCCACCGTCACCGATGGATCCTTGCCTGTCTGCTCCACACCCTGTTTGAACACGTCGCGGATATGTTCCGGTTTGACATACATCTGCAAGGTGTTTTTCTCATTGTTTACCACGATGCTCTTGGCATATCCCTTGAGCACCATTGTCTTAAATTGTGTATAGGATGCCTCTGTCTTGACACTGGAGTTACTATTGCCGCTTGTGAAATACAGCACTCCCAACACCACCATCATCAGAAGATATATCCAGTTCATATTGAACTTTGGCATCTTCATGTCCGGCCCCTTGTCGTTATTATTATTTAAATTACTCATTCTAAAATTGTGATTTAATTATTCCTCATTCGGTATAACCGTTTTCGGTGCATCCTCCCAGAGGTGCTCGATGTCGTAGTATTCACGTGTGTCGGGCACGAATACATGCACCATGACGTCGGTGTAATCCATTGCCACCCACACGGCGTTATCCTCACCCACAACCTTCACGGGTTTCTCTCCCGCCTCCATTCTTACAGTTTCGCTCACCGAGTCGGTAATAGCCTGCACCTGTGTAGGCGACTGTCCTGTACATATAACAAACTCGCGGCATATTGCCCCTTCCATTTTGCTGAGGTCAACAATTACAATGTCCGTTCCTTTCTTTTCTTGTATTCCCTTTACGATAGTATCAACTAATTTTTTGTTTTCTTCCATTATTAACATTATTATATAATAAATTCAGCGTGCAAAGATACATCAATTCTTCGACTTAACCAAAATAATTAGTATTTATTATGCTTTTTCGCGTTCTATAAATTTGCACATTCCACAAAAAAGCCGTACCTTTGCACCGTTTTTTTAATTTTATAGTAATTTTAATGTACAACAACAATTCAAGAAAGAAGCCTGGAGTAATTGTGTTCAAGAGATTTGGACGCAAGGGTTACTCGCTTTTTGCCTGTCTTGGACGCGAGGTGATCATCAGCACACTGAGCGTAGCCACCTTGACGCACGCAAGTGCCGAGAGCGTGAGCGTACGCCCTGTCACCGCCGACACCATTGCCACCAAGACCGACCGCGAGATGACTCTCGACGAGGTGAGCGTCATGGGGTCGAGAGCTCCTATGACCCGCAACCAGGCAGCGAGAATGGTAACTGTACTGGAGCGTAGCGACATTCAAGCTGCGCCGGTGCAAAGTGTTAATGATTTGCTGAAATACGCCGCAGGAGTGGATGTCCGCCAGCGTGGACCAATTGGAGCGCAGACCGACGTCAGCATCCGTGGAGGCAACTACGAGCAAATCGCAATCCTGCTCAACGGCATTAATATCTGCGACCCGCAAAGCGGTCACAATGCCTTTGATTTTCCCGTCGATATCAGTGAGATTGAGCGCATCGAAGTGCTCGAAGGACCTGCCGGACGTGTCTATGGCACATCTTCTCTTGTGGGTGCCATCAACATCGTCACGCGACCCCGAGAGAAAAGCAGTGTGTCGGCTCATGTGGAGGGTGGTAGCTATGGCTATCTGTCGGCTGGAGCAAGGGCCAACGTGAAGTCGGGCAATTGGAACAACCAACTGTCGGGCAGTTTTTCACGTAGCGACGGATACAGCCGCAACAAGGCTGGTTCGCTCAATGCCGACTACAAGGGTGCAAAGGCATTCTATCAGGGTAACTACAGCGATGCTGACATACTCGTGAAATGGCATGCCGGTATATCGTCGAAGGACTTCGGTTCGAACACCTTCTACGGAGTGAAATGGGACGACCAGTTTGAGCACACGCTCAAAACCTACACCGCCATCTCGGCGGAGAACAAAAACGGCGTTTTCCATATCAAACCGACCATCTATTGGAATCATGGTGAAGACCGATTCGAACTCTTCCGCGACGCTGCCGACAAATATCCGTTCAACTACCACCGCACGGATATCTTCGGCGCCAACCTCAACGGCTACTTCGACTGGGTGCTCGGTCGCACTGCCTTTGGAGCTGAACTGCGCAACGAGGACCTCGTGAGCGGCAACCTCGGTGAACCGCTTGGCGAACCGAAGCATATCAGCGGCACCGACCGTATGTATGAGTATGGCATCAACCGCACCAACATCAGTTTTGTACTCGAGCACAACATCATCCTCGATAGATTCACCCTCTCGGCAGGTCTTGTGGCTGTGAAGAACTCATGGAACAATATGAACATGAAGGTGTATCCCGGTGTGGATGTAAGCTATCGCATAGGCAACGGACTTAAGTTGTATGCCTCCTATAACACATCTTTGCGCATGCCTTCAGTGACAGAACTATATTACTCTGTAGGAGGACACAAGGCCGACAAGTATCTTAAGCCCGAGGAACTCTCGGCTCTTGAGGGAGGAGTGAAGTATGCCCAGGGCGGAGTGACTGCCAGTGCAAGTGTGTTCTACAATCACAGCAAGAACATCATCGACTGGATTCTCGACACCACGGAAGGAGAGGATGCAGTGTGGAAATCGGTCAACTTCACCAAGATCAACACCCTCGGTGTGCAGGGTAATGTGTCACTCGATTTCAAGCGTCTTCTGCCGAGTCAGAACTTCCTGAAATCATTTAACATCGGATATACCTATCTCGACCAGGACCAGAAGGAAGTGGCAGGCATACAGAGCAAATACACCCTCGAATATCTGCATCACAAACTGGTGGGCAATCTTCAGTTGCATATATGGAAAAGTCTTGACCTCGGCATCAACTACCGCTATCAAGACCGTATGGGCTCTTACACCGATGTCGATGGCAATGTGTGTGCCTATAAACCATATTCCATCGTCGATGCCCGTTTGTCGTGGAATGCTCCTCAATACAAGCTCTACGTAGAGGCCAACAACCTTTTCGACAAAACCTATGTTGACTACGGCAACATTCCGCAGCCAGGCACATGGATAATGGCTGGAGCAAGCTTTGAATTTTGAAAATTGAAAGTTGAAAATTGAAAGTTGAAAGTTGAAAGTTGAAAATTGAATTTTGAAAATTGAAAGTTGAAATATTGAAAAAATTAAAGTTCGTTTGCGGTTGATCTTGCAAACGAACTTTTTTATTTAAATTCTTTGATTTACGAATTTTTTATTCTAAAGGATTTTTCAATCTCCGTCATTTCACTCTGAAAATCCTTGTCAATCTTCAACCTCTTCTCTATTGTAGAACAAGAGTGGATGACAGTGGAATGGTCGCGGTTGCCAATGAGCTGACCGATGCGCGAAGCGGGCATCTTGGTGTATTTCTGTGCAAGATACATTGACACCTGACGCACGAGTACATACTCGCGCTTGCGACTCCTACTGAACACATTCTGCTGAGTGACATTGAAATGATTGCATACCTTTTCGAGGATGTCATCAACGGTGAGAGGATGATTGTCCACCTTGACAGCACGCTTGATGACCCTCTCGGCCAAATGCATGTCAACATTGCAATTATACACCACAGAATATGCCAAAAGCGAGTTAATCACACCCTGAAGGTCGCGCACGCTTCCCCTGGCTGTCTCGGCAATATACCGTATTACATCCTCTGGAATCTTCAATCCGTCGCGACGGCACTTGTTCTTGAGGATATCCACACACAACTCCACATTCGGTTTCTCCATCTCAGCAATAAGACCGCAAGAGAATCGAGTGAGCAGACGGTCCTTCATGCCCTGAAGGTCAACTGGAGGACGGTCGCTGGCAAGGATAATCTGCTTGCCGTTGCGGAAGAGATGATTGAAGATATGGAAGAAGGTGTCGAGAGTGCTTGTGGCAGTAGCCCACTCCTGTATATCATCAACGATTAGCACATCAATACTCTGATAGAAATTGATGAAGTCGTTAATCCTTTTCTTCAGTAATGAGTCGGTAAACTGCACCTGAAACAATCGGGCACTCACATAGAGCACACGCTTCTGGGGATACAACTCCTTGCATCTCACGCCGATGGCATTGATGAGATGGGTTTTTCCACATCCCGAAGGACCAAACATATAGAAGGGATTGAATGTTGATTTTCCCGGGTGCTCGGCTATGGACAGTCCTACCGTACGCGGAAGTTTGTTACTATTACCTTCTATAAAATTATTAAATGTCTGCTTGGGATTGAGTTGGGGATTAAGATCCTGAGGCACCGCAGCATCGAGAGGCGTAGGAGCCTTGTTGCCACGCGACGTGGATTGAGGATGGTCGATACCCACTGCCTCGCCCGCCTGTACATCGGTGGTGAGACCGTGTGTCTTGTCGGCCACAATACGATAGGTGAGCCTCACTCCCGCACCGAAACATTTCGAGAGAACACGGCTCAACAGGTCAATATAATACTCCTCCAAGTACTCATATACATAAGGACTTGGAACCTGCACCAAAAGCGTCTTGTCCTTTTCAGAGAAGGACTCGAAGACGATTGGTGAAAACCACGTTTTGTATTGCTGCTCTGAGACGTTTTCCTTTATTAAGGCTAGGCATTTATCCCAAAGCGCACTGTGAGAGTTTATCATTGACTTGTCGTTTTACTTAAATTCGAGTGCAAATTTCGGAATTTTTTTTGGAATATGCAAATTTATCTTTTTTAACCATAATTGGTATCACACACTTAACTCCCTAATTCATCGAAGATTACAATGTTTCACATAACATGATTGTAATTTCAACACTTGCAATTTTCAAACTATCTGAATATCAATCACTTAAAAACAACAAACCACTTTTGCGGAATATATCCACAAAGGTGGTTTGAGGTATCTGAAAGTCTTTATATATCAGCATTTTCGAAAGTCAAAGCTGACTATTTCCACTCCGAGGGCATAATTTATACAAAATAAAAATAACCCACCTTCTTCGTTTTTTCCGTTACTTGTCTTTGCGTCCGAATAGAGAGAAATGCACGTATCTCTTGGGGTTGGCCTTTAGGTCGATTAGCAGTTCGTTGGCACTGTTCATCGTGTTGCTGAGATTGGTATATAGCGAGGGGTCGCGCATGAGCAATCCCAGTGTTCCCTCGTTGCTATTAAGCTTTGCCGTCATCTGCTCCACATTGTTGAGAGTGGCATTTACCTTGTTCATTGTTGACTGCACATCGATTTCGCTGAGGTTGCGTGTGAGGGTCTCGGTGTTGTCCATGACATTGTTTGCCTTTGTCATAAGTGCGGGCAACTGCTTGTTCACACCTCCCATCATCGTGTTGAGTTGCTGGGTAGTGACTGTGAGGTCGGCTGTGATCTTCTCAACGTTGTGCAGCGAGTTGGCGATAGCGGGGTCGGCAAGCAGGGTGTTGATACTTGCAAGGATTGAGTCGAGTTTGGGAAGCATCTTCTCCATAGTGGGAAGCATTGTCCCTACCCTATCCATGAGTCCGGTGCTCATGTCGCCCTTGATGGTGTCGCCTGCCTCCATGCGTTCATTGGGATTATTGGCAAGCACCAAGTTGAGTTTGATGTTTCCAAGCATGTCCGACTCAATCTCGGCGGCAGAACCTTTGGGAAGTCGCATCTTGGCGTCGAGGTCGAGCACTGCCACATTCGGACGGTCTTCACCATAGTTGAAGATAATGTCCTTGACGATACCCACCTTATATCCATTGGCATACACGGGACAATTGGCCGACAGGCCGCTCATGTCGTCAAACTGGGCATAGTATCTCGTATCTGAAGACGTGAGATTGACACCTTTCAGAAACTGAAGTCCGAAGAACAACACCACAATGCCAACAATGGCCACAAGTGCAATTTGCACTTCCTTTGTAAAATATTTCATACTCGTATATATTTAATTCAAAAATTTTTCAATTTTCAACTTTCAATTTTCAACTTTCAATTTTCAACTTTCAATTTTCAACTTTCAACTTTCAACTTTCAACTTTCAATTTTTCAATTTCTTAAACTCCCTTATCGCCTGCTGCACATCCATTCTTTGTCCATTCTTGAAGGCGATGATGAACGCCTCGGGAAATTTGCTGAGCAACTGTTTGCGCAGTCGATATATCTCGTTATAGTTGGTGGATGCTCCCACCGTGTATTTGTATATGTTTCCGTCTTTATAGAAATCAGCATCCTCTTGTCCTTTCAACTGTCGGCTACCGCTTTTGAGCTTCACATTGCTGGTGAGAATCTGAACCTTGAAAACAGGAGCTTCGTCCTGATTCGCGGGTTTCTCTTCCTTCGTCTCTTCTTTCCTTTCTTCTTTCCTCTCTTCTACCGCCGGTTGAGGTCTTTCATCCAATTCCTGACGGGAGAGTTCGGGTTTAAATGGCACAGTGAACGACTTGTCGTACTTAGACAGATAGTCGCAAAAAGCCTGATAGATGCCCCTGCCCATATTGGCAACACCCTCATCGCTATTGAGGAACTGCTCCTCGGATGGCGTGGAGATGAATCCCAACTCGATTAGGCAACTGGGCATTGATGTTTCTCTGAGCACCAAGAATCCCGCCTGCTTCACGCCCTTGTTGGGACGGGCAGCTGCAGCACAAGTGCGTTTCTGCACCATCTTGGCAAGTTCAACGCTCTGAGCCATGTTTTTGTCCTGCAGAAACTCAAACATGATATAGCTCTCCGACGAACTGGGGTCGAATCCCTCGTAGTGCTGTTTATAGTCTTTCTCAATGAGAATAACCGAGTTTTCCCTTTTCGCCACGTCGAAATTGTCTGACGCCCTGTGCATACCGAGGGTATATGTTTCCAATCCTGTTGCCCTTGCCCCCCTGGGGAGTGCGTTGGTGTGAATGGAAATAAAGAGGTCGGCCTTGTTGCGATTGGCTATATCGGCTCTCTGGTGGAGCGGGATGAACACGTCGGTTTTGCGTGTGTATATTACTTTTACATTAGAACAATTATTCTCCACGAACCGTCCGAAGGCAAGCGCCACATTGAGATTGATATTCTTCTCCTTGGAGAAAGCGCCAATCGCACCGGCGTCATGTCCTCCATGCCCAGGGTCGATGACAAGCGTGAAATTCTTCTTGGCTGCCATGGACACAACGAGCACGAATATCATTATTATCGTAGCAACAATCCTTCTATTCATATATACATTATTATATTTAGAGTGCAAAATTAGCAATAAATATTGGTATTTCGGGCAAAACGGTGTGATATTTATTATTTATTAATAAAATGGATTTCCACTCCCGCCCCCATGCAGTCGGCTCCCATGGGAGGATTATCCTTGGCGAGGCGCAGGTCAACAGTGCCTATCTGAGGCCATCTTGCCGTTATCGCCTTTATTATCCTCAGTGCCACATGCTCGAGCAATTGCGAGGGTTTCTCCATCTCTGCCTTTACCACCTCATACAGGTCGGCATAGCTGATGGTGTCGGTGAGGTCGTCGCTTTCCGCCGCCTTCACGAAATCATATCCCACATTGAGCGAAACAGTGAAGTCCGCCCCCACTGCCCTCTCCTGGGGCATCACCCCGTGAAAGGCATGGAAGCGGACATCGTCTAAGAATATTGATGTCTTCAACATAATTTTATCCACAACGGCTTGCACCACAGTTCTTGCAGATAAGGCAACCCTCTTGATATACCAGGGTCTCCTGACCACACTGAGGACACTTCTGACCCTTGGCCTCTGTGCCATCGGTAATGTATTTCTTCAATGCGCGCTCCACACCATTCTTCCAGGTGTTGATGCTCTCGCTCTTGAGTTGCAGCGAACTTACAAGACGTATCACATGGTCGATAGGCATACGGTAGCGCAATACACCACTGATGAGCTTGGCATAGTTCCAATACTCTGGATTAAACTTCTCAGAGAGACCCTCAACGGTGGTCTTGTAGCCACGCTTGTTCTCAAACTGGAAGTCGTAGCGGCGCTTGCCCGTTTCATCCACGTTCTTGATAATCTTACCCTTAACAACGGTCTTGGGCAATACGATACCCTCTTCGTCGTCCTGCAATCCGGTGAATATCTCGTAGGGATAACCATTGAGCAATCCCACGAATGCCACCCACTTCTCCTTGTTGTTTTGGAAGCGAACGACATCACAGTCGAGCACCTGCGGGCGCACCTCCGTCACCTCGGGACGCTTGCACGGTACCTCGGGAGCATTCTCCACGTCGGCGGCAGCTGCTTTCTCCTTCTTGTCCTTCTTCGACACAGAGATCATCACACCGCTACGGCTTCCATCGCGATAGATAGTACATCCCTTGCATCCCGAGCGCCATGCCTCGACATAGAGTCGGTTGACAAGTTGCTCGTCAACATCGTTGGGCAGATTGACAGTAACACTGATGGAGTGGTCAACCCACTTCTGGATAGCACCTTGCATCTTCACCTTCATCAGCCAGTCAACATCGTTGGCAGTAGCCTTATAATAAGGTGACTTTGCCACAAGCTGGTCGATTTCCTCCTGAGTATATTTCTTGGTGGTGTCATATCCGTTGACCTCCATCCATGTCATAAACTTCTTGTGATATACGATGTACTCCTCGAAAGAGTCGCCCACCTCATCCACATAATCCACATGCACAGACTCGTCGTTGGGGTTCACCTTGCGGCGACGCTTATACACAGGCAGGAAGACTGGTTCGATACCGCTGGTGGTCTGTGTCATAAGAGATGTGGTACCCGTAGGAGCGATAGTAAGACATGCGATGTTTCTGCGACCATACTTCATGATGTCGGCATACAGTTCGGCATCTGCATCCTTTATGCGCAACAGGAAGGGATTATTCTCCTCTCTCTTGGCATCAAACACCTCGAATGCTCCTCTCTCCTTTGCCATCTCCACCGACGAGCGGTAGGCAGTGAGAGCAAGTGTCTTGTGAACGCTCACCGAGAAATCGGTAGCCTCCTGTGTGCCATATCTCAATCCCATGGCAGCAATCATGTCGCCCTCGGCAGTGATACCCACACCGGTGCGTCGGCCCATACCGCTCTTTTTCTTGATCTTCTCCCACAAGTGATATTCCGTACCCTTAACCTCGTCGTTCTGCGGGTCGGTCTTTATCTTTTCCATGATGGCATCAATCTTCTCGAGCTCCAGGTCAACGATGTCGTCCATGATTCTTTGAGCCATGAACACATGCTTCTTGAAAAGGTCGAAATCAAAGTATGCCTCGGGAGTGAATGGATTCACCACGTATGAATACAGGTTGATGCTCAGCAGTCGGCAAGAGTCGTAGGGGCAAAGTGGTATCTCGCCACAGGGGTTGGTGGATACTGTGCGGAATCCGAGGTCGGCATAGCAGTCGGGAATGCTCTCGCGGGTGATGGTATCCCAGAAGAGTACTCCTGGCTCTGCGCTCTTCCATGCGTTGTGCACAATCTTCTCCCACAAGGCCTTGGCGTCAACCTCCTTTGTAAACTGCGGGTCGGTGCTGTCAACGGGAAACTTCTGTATATATGGTTTGCCATCAACGGCACACTGCATAAACTCGTCGTCAATCTTCACCGACACATTTGCTCCCGTCACCTTACCCTCGGTCATCTTGGCGTCGATAAATGCCTCTGCGTCGGGATGCTTGATGCTCACCGAGAGCATGAGTGCACCACGGCGACCGTCCTGTGCCACCTCGCGCGTAGAATTGCTGTAGCGCTCCATAAAAGGCACAAGACCTGTGGATGTGAGGGCGGAGTTGTTGACAGGCGAACCCTTAGGACGCAGGTGGGACAGGTCATGACCCACTCCACCACGACGCTTCATCAGCTGCACCTGCTCCTCGTCGATGCGAAGGATTGCTCCGTAGGAGTCGGCATTTCCATCAAGACCTATCACGAAGCAATTGCTCAGTGAGGCCACCTGCTGGTTGTTGCCGATACCTGTCATCGGACTTCCTGCCGGTATGATATAGCGGAAATGATCGAGCAGTTCAAATACCTGCTCTGCCGACATCGGGTTGTTGTACTTCTTCTCGATGCGAGCCACCTCATTGGCTATGCGCCAATGCATCTGGTCGGGCGACTGCTCGAAAATATTGCCAAAGCTGTCCTTCATGGCGTATTTGTTCACCCACACACGGGCAGCCAACTCATCGCCAGCGAAGTACTTTAGTGAGGCTTCAAAAGCCTCATCATAAGTGAAAGTCTTAATTGGTTCCATTATAAGTTTTATGAATTGCGGGGCAAAGTTATGAATATTTTTCCGAATAAAAAAATTTTTTCGGGAAAACTTTCATAAAAATTTTCATCGAAAAGTTTCCCCAAAAAGAAATTTTTTATTACCTTTGCACCCTGAATTATTAATTAAATAAATGAATATGAATAATATTATGACAAGGCGTACTATACGCAAATATTCAACAAAAGACGTTGACAAGGCATTGCTCGACAAATTGCTCACGCAAGCTTCTCGCACTCAAACTATGGGAAATATGCAACTATATAGCGTGGTGGTCACTCGCTCCGACGAGGGGAAAAAAGCTCTTGCCCCTGCACATTTCAACCAACCCATGGTAACATCTGCACCGGTGGTGCTCACCATCTGCGCAGACTTCCGACGCGCCACCGACTGGTGTAATCAGCGGAAGGCCGACCCGGGATACAACAATTTCCTCTCGTTCATCAACGCCTCAACAGATGCTTTGCTCTTCACGCAGACATTCTGCAACCTGGCTGAAGAGGAGGGACTCGGACTTTGCTTCCTCGGCACCACCGTGTATATGCCCGAGATGATCATCGACGCACTACAATTGCCTGAACTTGTTATGCCAGTGGCTACTATCACCGTGGGATGGCCCAACGAAACTCCCGCACTTACCGACCGTCTGCCTCTTGCCTCATTCGTGCATGAGGAGACATACAAACCATATACCGCCACTGCTATCGACGAGTATTACGCTGAGAAAGAGGCTTTGGAGGAAAACCGCGAGTTTGTGCGCATTAACAACAAGGAGACACTCGCACAGATATTTACCGACATACGCTACACCCGCAAGGATAATATCGCCATGTCGGAAGGTCTGCTCAAGGCTCTCCGCCGACAGGGGTTCTTGTCCTAAATGGCTATAACCTGACCTAACTGGCTGCAAATATGTGATTTTTCTCTCTTTTTCTTTGCAGATTCAAAAATTATACCTAATTTTGCAGCCAATTATTAATTGTTATATATATAATAAGGTATTATGAAGAAAATCATCACTATCGTTACTGCTGCGGCAATGGCGACGAACATCACTTGCGCACAGCACCTCGACCTTGGTGTAACTCTCGGAACAGACGGTATAGGTATTGACCTCTCAACTCCTGTTGTCGAGAACTGGGTGAATGTGCGTGCGGGTTTCACATATATGCCACGCTTCAACGCCACCATGCATTTCGGTTTTGAGGCTGGCGACGAGTCGATGACCCCGGCAGAGCGTGACGAGCAATTCAACAAGCTATCGGGTATGCTCCACGACATGATTGGCACCACCGTGGATAAGGAAGTGGATATGGTGGGCACTCCTAAGTTCCAGAACTTCAAGTTCCTGGTGGATGTCACTCCCTTCCGCAACAAGAACTGGCATGTCACGGGAGGTTTCTATTGGGGACCCTCGCGCATAGCTTATGCCGAGAATGCTGTATATGACGCCACCTCGCTTGTCTCCACATCATTCTACAACAACCTCTACGACCGTGTGGTGACATCATACAGCAATCTCTTCACCGACTTCGAGACACCCTATATGTCTTTGGGCGGTCAGGACCTTTATGCCGACCAAGAACTATACGACAAGTTTAAGAGCTACGGCAGGATGAAGGTGCAGTTGGGCGAATACAAGGACACGGGCGAACCATGCTATGTAGAGCCCAACGAGAACAATATGATGATAGCCAAGGTGAAAGTGAACAATTTCCGTCCATACCTCGGATTCGGATATGGCGGCCGCCTGCTTAAGAACGACGACCGTTATAAGATATCCTTCGATGCCGGAGTGATGTTCTGGGGAGGTACGCCACAGGTGCTTGTCACCGCCACTCAATATGCCGGATTCGACGATGGTATGGAAAACGGAATACAGGTGCGCCAAGCCAAGGAGATATATGTAAAGCGCGAGGTCAACCTTGCCAAGGACGTGCGCAACATTGGCGGTAAAGTGGGCGACTATGTGGATGTGCTCAAGTCGTTCAAGGCATATCCTGTCATCAACGTACGCATCTCACGCCGTCTGTGGTAATGCAAGGTTGCATTTAATGCACTGCAACGCTGCAACGCTGCAACGCCGCAACGCATCATCTCGTCAGCGAGAACTTCACACTCACACCGAAATCCTGCGTAGTTGTGGGATAACTACTTGACGAGAGCAGCGGTTTGTTGGTTTGACGGTCGTAATATGCCGAGAGTGTGAGAAGGCGCGAGAGGGTGTAATCTGCCATAAACGAGAGTTTGAATGCCGAATTGCCACTCGATGCCGACGATGTGACAGTAGCAATGTCGCGAGTGATGGCAGCCTGCTTGCGCAATGAGATATCCAGACGAAGATTAAGGTCGTGATTTACGCCGCGAGAACTACGATTGGTGGTTTTCGTGGCGTTTTCATTTGCCTTCGCCTTCGCCCCCTTTTGTATCTTCTTTATCTTGCGCGAGGTGTTGCCGCCAAAGAGATTGAAGTTGCTCACCTTATATCCCACACCAATCACCCAGTCCTTGCTCAGCGACTCGTTCACCTGCACACTCGTCATGCTCAGCGAGAGCACGCGTGTGGTGCGATATTCTATCTTGCCCGTCAAGTTATTCTGCATGGTGAAGTCGATACCAAAGAGAGGGGCAAACGACTCGTTGATGCTCACCGTCGATACGTTGTACATCGACGATGGCACTGCCTCGCCAGTAGTGGCATCGGTGATATATCCAAGTCCGTCCATATACTCGCGATAGGTGCTGTAGGAGGCATAGCTTCCCACGGCAAACACCGACTTATATCCGTGATTGATATTGAAACTCTTGAACTTGTCGCTAAACCACGGCAACTTTCCGAGACCGCTGTAGCGCAATGTCCAATTGGGCAACATTCGCCTGAGGGCGGGGAAGATGTCGAGCGACCCGCCACCGCTCGACGTATAGGCATTGAGGAAAGCCGGGATGAGCACATCGCCACTATAAGGCTTCACCTCCCCTGCCCCGTCAATACCCGCATAGCGTGCCTGCACACGGTCGCGGAACGATGCTATCGAGGCACAGAACTTCTCAAACGACTTCGAGCGATAACCATTATTGGCATTGCCCATACCCTCGAGCGCACTCTTCAGACTCATTGTTGTCATCGTGAACGAACCGCTATGTGTCGTGGGCATTCCCTCATACATATACTGTATGCTCTTCGCTTTATTGACAGTGCGACTCGCCGTGAGGTCGATCTTCATGTCGGGGATAGGTTGCAGCGTCATCCTCACCTGCAAGTCCTCGCTTGAGTTGGTGGTGGCTGGTGTCGCCACACTGTCATTAGCCAACAACCATCCACGGTCGTAGCTCTTGTTGATAAAGTCGTCGCCTGTCAATCCGAAGGCAAAACCCAATCCCGGTGCCATCGCCCCGCCACTATTGCGCTGACCGAAGGCATCGCCTGCATCAGGGATGAATCCCGGAAGCGACATACTATACTGGTTGCGATAGGTGAAACTTACACTGCGCACCATCATGAGGAAATTAGCCACCGACTGCGCAGGCTTATACCACCACTTGGTGTCGATAGCCGGTTTGGGGGTCACGCTCAACATCACCTTCACCGTGTCCATGTTCTTGATGAGAATCTTGTTGTCGTCAATCACCTTGTATTTCAACGGATAGTCATGCCCGTCCGTGGTCTTTGCCTTGACGATAATACGCTTCGACTTCTTGCCGTGGTTCACGGTAAGTGTGGTGTCGGGCTTGAGGGCTATCTCCTTCTGGAAGGTGTTCTTATTTAGGGGAAGCAGTTTCTCCTCGGGAGTTTTTGTCTTATTACCCGATTTTCCTGTCTTATCTTCCTTTCCTGATTTTCCTGAACTATCAGCCTTTGCTCTACTATTCACCACCTTAGCCTTTGAGCGTGATGATGATTTCTTGAATTTCTCGTTCACCTTCTTGAGGAATGGTATATGGTTGTAGAGAGTCTCGAGATTCCACTGCGAGTTGATGTTGAAGTTGCGGTTGTTGCTGATGGTATTGCCGAGCGACGTTCCGTCCTCGAGTTCCGTACCACGCACCCACGAATAGGTGGCATTATAACTTGCGTCGGCGTTGAGCCAATCGAAGATAGGCATCTTGTTGAGCGGCAACTTATATGACGCCTGGAATGTCTGTTGATAGTCGAGCGGGCGTCCCCACGACTTCACACTCTGCCACACCGAGTCCTTCCATGCCTGATACTGCTCGGGATAGAGGTCTTTGTTGATTGGGGTGTATGGTTCCTCTATCTCTGCGTGTGTGGCACTTTGGAAATTCATGTGCAGGTTCTTGGTGAGGTCCCAACGTATTGAGAACTCACGGTTCCACAGGAATTGCTCGCTAAACGTGAGCGGCAACTTCGAGTCGATGGCATTGCTGAGGTCGCGCTCCTGCAGTTCATAGTAGTTGCGCATAATCTCGGTGTTGAATGAGATATTCTGCGGCAGATAGTTAAGACCGAACGCCTTAGGGAAATTGTTCCATTTGCTCTTGCCCTTTAGTTTCTTGAATGGCTCGTAGGTCTTATACACCGGACTATATGTATAGTTGAACGCCCCTCGCCATTGGTCGTCTGTTTCCCACACCGTTGTCTCTCCCGATGTGAATCTGTGACTATGACTGTAGCTGAATGAGAAGTTGGCAGGGTCGTATGGCATAGGATGACGCTTGGTCTTTATGCCCACCCTCACGTTGGACAGCGAGAAGTTGGTTGTCGTCGTACGGGTGACGGCAATCGACTTGAGTGAATCCCTCTCCTGCTTCGAACCCATAGCTTCGAGGGCGTCGTCGAGTTCCATGTCGGTGTCGAGAGGGTTATATCTCGGCGATGTCTCCTCCTTGGTTATACTATAATATAAAGGTATAGTCACCTTTGCCTTGTCGGGGAAGAACTTTCCGAGCTCGAAGTTGGCTGTGAGGCTGTATGTCTTGTAGTCGTCGGTGGAGCGTTGAGCCACTCCCTCCTCCAGTCCTCCGAATCCGTCGGTCATTATCTTGCCCGTCAGATTTACCGAGGCAAAGTCGGACAGTTGCATGTTCAGTGCACCGGCAGCTGCCCATCCGCCCTTGTTGTTAAACTCCTTTAGGCGCATTTCGTTCACCCACACCTCGCCCGACTTAGGAGCGTTGGATATGTTTCTCACTCCGATGATCATCGTCTTCACCTCACCGAGCGAGGGATTACCCATAACGGTTATTTTGTTGTTGGGTTTATCACTGTCGTATTCCGAATAAGCCTGCACATAGGCAGCTTGTCCGGCAGCCTTCTGCTTGTTGCGTTCCTTTTTGAGTGCCGTCAATTTGTCGAGTGGTATGTCGAGCATGTTCTCCTCCGGCCACACTGCCACTCTTCCCTCGTGCGAGTCGCTATAGTGGTTCTCGGGAGTGAGCTTCAGTGGTATCTCATATTCATAGTAGTTGCTCTTGTAGTCGCTACCCAGTCGCACGAAGATGGCCAATTGGTTGTCCTGCAGGTTGGTGGTGTTCTGCTGCAATGCGTTGGCATGCACAAACATCTGCAGTCGCTTGTATTGTCTCAGGTCGAGGTTGGTGTTCTTATACACCGCCTTTGCCTCACCCTTGGCCAACTGCTTTACGATGAATCCCAGTGCCTGCTCGTTGTCCTCCACGAGTTGCGGCTGCGAGGGGTCGGTCACACGACTTATTCCCGGCGGCAGCACATAGTTCACCGGCAACTTGTCGGTGTGCTCCTCGATGTTGATATTTGTTGTTTCGAGTTCGCCGGTGGATGTGGTGGCGGCTGTTGAGAGGTTCTGCTCGTATGTGCGCCATTCGCCACGCACGAGGTCAAGACTACCGAATCTCAGCACTATCGGTTTCTGCCATCCCGTGAGGAACATTCTCATGAATCTTATGCTCGACAGGTCGCTGATAGAACCCACTTTTTCGCGGTCGGGCGAATTGAGTGGAATGCGGAATTTATACCATTTCACCGTTTCCTTGTTTCCGTTGCGCAGAGTAGCCGATGCCTCACGAATCTCGGCGAGATAGTTCTGTCCCACCCTACTCTCGTCGAAATCCTCGGGGCGCAGGCTCACCCTATATTGATAGTATCGCTCATATTCGTTGAGCGTATAGTCTTGGTTGATGTCCTCCACGTCGGGTGTTGTCTTGTATGATGTGTCATACGACTCGGTGTTGTTGTCGTTGTCGGGCGAGTTGCCCTGCGGGTTGTTGATACGCTTATATCTCTCAAGGATAGAAGCCTTGCGGTCGTCGAGGTCGCTTCCGCGGCTGTAGTGATAGTCGTCGTTGGCGGGGTCGGTCATCCATGCGTTCTTTATACTGTCGTTGGCGAGTGTCTGCACGTATGAGTTGAAGTCCTGATAGGGGGCGAATGCTCGCTCCTCCTCGTCGGTGAGTCCGTTGAGTCCCACGTCCTGCTTCTCCCTCGACCCTGTGGTAGTAGCGAAGGCGTATGTCTGAGTAGCCTGCACGGGTATCTTTCCCCATTGCGTGGTGGTATAGCTGCTCGTGCCATCCACCGGCATTCCGCTCTCATAGTATTTCTTTCCGTCGCGCAGTATGTCCTCGCTTATCTCTCCGAGGTTGATATACAGGTCGCCGCCGTATTTCGACGCATCGGCACTGTTGCGCGAATAAATAAAGGGGTCGAGAAGCCAGAACTCCACATATTCGATGTTCGCCTGCTCAAAGTCGTTGGTGTCGAGCTTGCGCATCATTCCCGCCCATTTCTTCTCGGGCATGGGCAGCGAACCGTCGGCGTTGAGGTTTGTTGAGAAGTTATATGGTCCTCTCTCTTCGGGATAATATGCGAGGTTGAGTATCGACAGTGTGGATGTGGCACCGCTATATGTGCTCTGCTGGCGTTTGGGATATAGTTCACTTACGTATATCTCGCGCACATAGTGGTTGGATAGCTGTTCAAGGTCGCTCTTGATATGTGCCGGGGTGAGCGACGACGAGCGGTAGGTGAACAGCGGGTCGATGGTGTACCATGCCATCTGTGCTCTGTTGAATCCGCTTGCCAGTGTGGTTTTGTCCGAGCTCTCGGCAAACATCGACGGCACACTCGACAGCACCCACGACTTTGGCGACGACACGTCGATACCGTTCTTCGTGTTCTCGAAGTCGTCGATATACGAGGCATCGTCCTGCACACCGCTTGCCTGTCCGGCTATAAGCTGCGCAAACTCACCCTTGAAGGAGATATGCGACGGTTGGGTGACATGCAGGAATGGCAGTTTGTCGAGCATGTCGGTGAGCCACTGACTCTCCTGCTTCCAGTTGAGGTTGAGTCCCCACAGGGTGTTGTTCAGTGGTTCACTGCCCATTGCCACCTTGGATGTAAGCGTCTGCTCACTCACCTTCTGCAGCGTACCGCTCAGTTGGAAGTTCTTCGAGAAGTCATATTCCCAGTTGATTCCGTATAGTGTCTTGCGCTGCATACCGTAGTCGGTATTGCTCTCCAATGACACGTTCACCGATGTTCCTGCGTCGATGATGCTTTGGTTGAGGATGGTCACCTCTCCCGCCGAGTAATCCACCGAGTAGTCACTGCCCTCTGTCAGGGTCACTCCTCCAGCAGTCACAATCACCGATCCTCGTGGCACGTTGTATGCGCCAAGCGAGATTACTCCCGCCGACGAACCCTTATATTGTCCCGTCAGTTGGTATTTGTTCTTTTCTGCTATTTGCTTTGCCGCCGTCTTGGTGGTGTCGTATAGTTCGGTAAAGGCGTATTTCTCTGCCTTGTCGGCACTCACGCCCTGTGTCACGAGATAGTCTTTGAGGTATTGTCCAAACGGTTCGGCCTTGGGGAAGAACACTCGTCCGTTGCTCACGGTATATCCCTCCACATAGTCGAAGTATCCGTTGGGATTGGCCTTGTTGTTGTTGTCGAGTCGGTCGGCACCCAGGGCTCTTATGAGCATGGTGTTCTTCGTCTGCGGTTCGGGGATATATGTGAGATACACTCCCGTGGTGTCGCTCTGGTATTTCACGTCGAGGCGGAACTTGGTTTTCTCCACCGTCTGTGCCAGGTAATACACGTTCTTCATCATCAGTCGCCAGTTGGCCATCATCGGCGTATTACCCGTGTTCTTCAGCGATTTCACAAAGAGCGCCTCACTGGTGTTGGTGTTGTCGGCTGCAAACTCGCCCACCTGGTATGTCACACCGCCGTAGGTATATTCGAATGCCACGGCCAGCACTTGGTCGGTTTGCAGCGACGATTTAAGACTCACGTATCCCAGCGCCGTGTTGACAGTATATTCCGACGACGAGAGCAGTCGTGCACTCTGCACCTTCTCATAATCCACTCCTCCCTTGAATCCCGCAATGGCGTCGAGCACGGAGTTTGTCTGGTCGATGTCGCGTGCTGCCACATAGTCGTGGGTCATGGCGTAATATTCGTTGTTGGCGCTGTTGCTCGGCACCACGTCGCCCTGTCCTCCCCAGATGGTATTGCCCGTATGGCGTCCCTCTCCCAAGTCGGCGAGAGCCACGATATTTCGGGTGTTGGATGTGGTGGATGTCTTGTTGGTCACCCATATCTCCACTCTTGTTATCTTTATGCCCGTGGTGAGGTTGGGCAGTGTTGACATTGCCTTGTCGTATTTCTCCCTGAAATAGTGGCTGAGGAAGAAATGTCGGTTCTCCTCATAATCTGCCACGTTGATCTCGAATGGTGTTGTCTGAGTACCGCCCTTCGATGTCACCGACTTCGACGTTGATTTCTTCTGCGACACCACCGTCTGAAGTTTCAGTTTGCCGAATTGCATATCTGTTCGCACACCGAATAGCGACGAGGCGCCACTCACCAAGGATGAGTTGGATGGAAACGACACATTTCCCGCCTCCACAAGTTTGATGATCTCGTCTTCCTTTCCTTCGTATTTCAGTTTGATGTTCTTGGTGTCGAAGTCGAATGTGGCGTCGGTATTGTAGTTCAGGCTCATGTTCACCTTGTCGCCCACCTTTCCCGTCACGTTGAGGTTTACCTTCTCGTCGAAGTCAAACGCCGTGGTATTGCGGTTGCGCTGGGGCAACGACGGGTTATCCACATTCTTCTTGTTCACACCCAATTTGAGTTCGGCTGTTCCTTGTGTCTTCACCCTCACTCCTCCCGGACCGAATATCTTCTCGGCAGGTCCCAAGTCAAAGTGCATGTCCGAAAAGTCGAATTTCTCCTTACCCTTGCTCTCAAACTCCTCCGCGTTCTTCTTCTTGAAAAATTCCCCCAGCGCCTTCTTCTCGCTCCATTGGCGATATTCCTCAGGAGTCATCATCATCGGGGTGTTGAGATACGAGTCGCCAATCTTCGACCCTATAAAATACACGTTGAGAGAGTCGTTATACACCACTTCCTGCTTTTCCACAGTTACGGGCAACTCCTTGGCAACCCTTTTCGGGGCTGTCTTGTCATCCTGCGGCGGCACTGCGAGTGCACACACACTGAGGAATATCACAAGGGCTATCGACAGTCTTAATCTCACTTAATCTGCTTCAAGGCTAATTTCACCACTTCCTCCACCGGAGCGTCGGGTTGCTGCTGCAAGATGGCCACAACCACCTTCTGCGATGGTGCGGGCGCAAATCCGAGCATGGTGAGCGCACTCACTGCCTCGTCCTTCACCTGGTTGTTCACCGGTGCCTGCACGCTGCCTCCCACCGGTATCTCCTCGGCAATACCGAGCGCCACAATCTTGTCCTTCAGATCTACGATGATTCTCTGGGCAGTCTTCAGTCCTATTCCCTTCACACCCTTTATCATCCTTTCGTTACCAGTGGAAATGCTGTTGCACAACTCCGACGGCGAGAGCGACGAGAGCACCATCCGTGCGGTGTTGGGTCCTACTCCCGACACCGTGATTAGCAACAGGAAGAGTTCGCGCTCCTTCTTGTTTACAAACCCATAGAGCGTGTGGGCATCCTCGCGTATTGCCTCGTATGCATACAGCTTCACCTCCTTCTTGCCCTGTATGGCAGAATAAGTGTTGAGGGATATGTTCATGGCATATCCCACTCCGTGAGCCTCCACCACAGCCATTGCTGGAGTGAGTTCAGTTAGTTCGCCTTTTATATATTCAATCATTCTTTATATCTTCAATCTTCTTTTTCTAATAAAATAATGTGTTACAATTAAAAAAACGTATTTTGCTTTCGAATTATTGTATTTACAGCAAAAAAAATATGGAATTATACTAATCTGCATAAAATTATTAATTTTTTCTTGCAGATTGCATTGTATTTCAGCAAAAATGTGTAATTTTGCAACCGCAAAGTCAAACATAATATAAAAAAGAAATACAGAAAATGAAAAAAATCAGAGCAGCCGTAGTAGGATACGGCAACATCGGACGCTATACCGTCCAGGCACTTGAAGCTGCCAACGATTTCGAGATTGCGGG
>JALFCW010000050.1 GCA_022771625.1 Prevotella sp. | reverse complement strand
AAATTTACAACATCTTTTTGTAAAAGCACTCATTAGGAGTTGAGAAATTGAGTTTTTCCCTTGGTCTTGTGTTAATTTTCTGCATAATCTTAGTGATTTGTTGCTGACTGATGTTCGAAAAGCAAGTATTCTAGGGAATGTATTGCCTGATGAGTCCATTTACATTCTCAATGGCACCCTTCTGCCATGAAGAGTACGGATCGGCAAAATATATCTTTGTTCCGATGCTCTTCGCAATCATTTCGTGACATGCGAATTCGGTCCCGTTATCCGTAGTGATGGACTTTACGCAGCCTTTGAATGGCGCAAGCAAATGTATCACCGTCCTGGCGAGTTCCTTCGCATTTTTTCCTTTATTCAGTTTCCTCATTAACAGCATATTTGTGCTTCTCTCTGTGAGTGTTACAATTGCTCCATGCCCATCCTTTCCAACTATTGTGTCCATCTCGAAGTCTCCGAAACGCTTGCCGTCAGCTTCTGCAGGACGTTCACTTATGCTGATACGATTAGGTATCGATATTCGTTTGCCTCCAACCGGCCGAGCACGGTGCTTCAGCTTATGACGGCAGTTCTTGTCTAGGGAGCCTCCATCACGCTTATCCTTGCGTATAATACGGTATATTGTTTCGTGGGAGATATGCTTCTCTTGCTTAGCAAGATAGCCTGATATCTGAACGGGAGACCACTGCTCTTCGGTGAGCAGTGCATTGAACCCAAAAAGTTGGACGGGTTAATTACTGTGAGTCTGTTCGAATGCTTTTCTGTATAAAACAGGTGACATACCGTTGAGTCTCAATTTTATTCTTTCATTATTATAGAATACCATATACTCTTTTAATCAATTATAAAACGATCCATTGATGTGTATTTCTTTGCATACAGCAACTCAGACTTCATTATTCCAAAGAATCAGACATGCCAACGGGATAACCCTAACTCCATCTGGGCGAGTATAGGCCATGCTTCCTCTTGTCATTACAATGGGTAGATCGGGCTCTCGCAAAGGTAATATTTTTTTTTGAATCTACCAAGGTATTCGGTATTTTTGTGGCAATTTAACCTTTATTTTTGCGCTATTTCATTCGGTATTCTTGCGCTATTTTGGTCGGTGTTTTTGCTTCACAAGATATACGGTGCCAAGATTGGTGCGCTTGCGCACTATACCGTCGATATTGGCGAGAAACTGGCCGAATTTCGTAATGCCTGAGACACCTAACGACGAACCTGCCTCTCGTTTTATGCGCTGGAAGATGGCTGTGGTTGACATATACTCACCCTCAGCCGGGTCATCGCATACCTCGAAGCACAGGCGGAAATACTGTTCAGCAGGCGATAGCATCTGATACTTCCTGTTGTGGCAATCAGCTCCTCTGTTTCCTCTTGGTCAAACCAATATCGCTCACCCTTGTATATGGCGTCAATAGCCTGTGCATATAGTTGGTCGTAGTTGATGCTTGTCGTCACATCAATGGGAGCTGTGAGTTCCACACCTATGAAACGCCGGCTTCCCGACGGGTCGGCAAGTATGTCGGTCAAGTTGGTGGTGGCTATGAACGAGGCTCGCCTTGGCAGTGTCTCTATCGAGCGTGCGTAGGGCAGCTTTACTTTTACCGTAGGCAACTGCATGATGTTCTTCAGAAATCCCTGCTGTATGCGTGGAGCAATGGCATTAAACTCGTCGAGATTGATGAGCAGCGACTGTGCCATGGCTATGAGTGTGGCTTTTTTCTCCGCTACATCCAGATTGTCGATGAATGTCTGTTTGAACTGCGGAGGCAACAGACGGCGGCAGAATGTGGATTTGTTGTAGCCCTGGCGCGAGATTAGCAGCGGAGCTACACTGTTGCCATATCTGCGGTCATATCCCAACCATTGCGCCACCATGCCGATAAACCACTTGCGGAACCATAGTTTCCATTGTTTGCAGTCGGTAGGCACGCAGTCGGCAAGCTTGCCTATGTGGTCGAAGCCATCCCACGCGTGCTTCAGGTCGTAGAGATAGTCCTGCACGGGGTCGTATATCTTCACCTTCTGCGAGTGGAGAAAGCGGTTGAAGTCCTTGTCCCACACCTTCAGTCCACTGCTCTGCAGGTCGAGCAAAATTGAGTTGAACCGTTGGGAATCGAGTGGCAACCATCCGTAGTTTGACTTTGTCTGTATCTTCATCTCCGGCACACATTCGAGCATGTTGAACCTGAATTCATACCTTTTCTTAAGAAACTCGAGCATTTGGCGTATATCAGAGTCTGCCTCATTGTCAAAACCGTCCTCACCGGTGAATTGCCGGCCGTGGAGAGGCTGCACCACTTGCAGTGGCTCGCCCTGAGCGACCTGCTCAACAAGTATTGGCATAGCCTTGGGGTTATAATACGGCTTGGGGTCGAGCGGCATGCGGAATCCGGCATAAAGGCAGTTGCCCTCGCGCGCCGAGGTTACCATCTGCACGTTCTGGTTGATTACTGCGTCATACATCCTTACCACAATGCTGTATGACAGACGGCAGAACTGTTCTGCTTCTTCCTCAGATAAGATGTCATGCCCGTCCTTAGGCTTCACCCTCACCATTATCTTCACTGTCTTCCCCGTGCTTCCGATGAAAGCGGCGAGTGTCATTGGCATCATTGCTGCCACACGCTTCACCGCCTCAAGGTCCGACTCCTCGTCGATGTGGTCAACGCTAAGGGTCACTATGCCGTTGAATGTCCGCATAGTCTCGTTGCCCTGCTTGTCCCTGATTATCTCCAAGGAAGGCAGAAAGCAGGGCATTTGGTGCATGAGATGGTAGTTCCCCGTCCATTCCACGCCACGCCCATAATGGCCATTCTTCTATAAATCTTTTTCATTTTTCTTTATTTTATTATAATGCAAACCATTCTAAACTTTTGTATCAGTATTTTACGTCTTCGCGAGAGAGTACGAAATCGCAATTGAAAGCATTCTTCCACCATCTGATGGAGGCATTACTGTGTGATTGGTCATCGAAGGCGGCTGAAGTGGGGCTTCATCGACGGAATAGCAACGACAGTTCATCCGTCTCTTTATATATGTTTATACAAACAAGTCATCGAGGGTGACTTCTGATTGCACTATACCAGAGTACATGTTGCGCTTGACACCAAACGTGGTAATGAAAGTAAGCTGAAGACTTTGTGTGCTTTTAAGTCGTGACATTATTGCGTTGATTCTATGGCGCAATGTCACGTCGTATGACTTGGTTATTTCATATTCACCTTGTGAGAATTTCATTTCACAAAGGTTTACCACTCTATCGCCTCTCTCTATTACTAAGTCGCACTGTATTCCGTCATAATGATCATCGCCTCGAAGTGTGTATGATGACTCAGAAGTTCTGACGGCAGCGATGCCTAATTTGCGCTTTATTTGTTCCGTGTGCATTATGCACAACTCCTCAAATGCAATTCCGCTCCAACTCATAACATTAGGGGAGTTTACATTATGCAGCCAGTATTGCGAGTCACCCAAAAGAGCCTTGTCTGCAAAATACATATAGAAACGACAGAACGGATCGACAAGTTTGTATAGTGTCTCTCCTTTTTTTGCATCAATAGGTTTGTATGCAATAATGAAATCGCTGGCAGCCAGTGCGTTTAGTATGTCCGAAAAACTTCCTCCGAGAGGAATATCCAATATTTTCGCCAATTCCTCCCTTGTATATCCATAGTGTCTTGTTGAGAGAATGTTTATTATTTTCTCATATTTTTCTGGATATTTATACAATGAGGTGAAAAGCCGCTTGAATTCCATCCGTAGTTTTGCTTTGCGATCAAAGAATAACAAGTCAATATTCTGTGATATGCTTAAGCCTTTTTGAAAATAGCTTAGATAATAAGGTATTCCGCCAAAAGCCATGTATGCCATTGCTATTTCGTATCGGCTTGCCGTGATTTGCCTCGACCTTAGATATTCCTCTGTCTCACATAAGTTAAATGGTGACAGCTTTATTTCATAAGTTATTCGGTTGTATAGTCCTCCTGTGTTGTTAATGAGATTTTTTATCATCCACGATGCCGCCGAGCCACATACTATGAGCATGAGGTTATCTCGTCCAGTCCCCCAACCGTTCCAAAAAGCCTCTAATGCAGTGATGAAATGTGATCTTGGCGTGTCGAGCCATGGCAGTTCGTCTATGAAGACCACCTGCCGGCTACCATTGTCAAGTTTCATTAACAGTTCTTCAAGCATATACATTGCCTCCATCCACGATTTAGGCGCATGGTCGGCATCGCTGTCGTGCATCTGAAGTGAATGATAGAAATGGCGCAATTGTTCTTCAGTGCTCACCTTGCTTCCATCGTCATATACGGATAGACCTGTATGATAGAATGTCAAGTTGTCTCTGAACATCTCCCTGATGAGAAATGTCTTGCCCACACGCCTTCTGCCATAAACTGCTACAAACTCGGGGTTGTCGCTTTCATAAAGTCTTTGAAGTTCTTTTTGTTCTTCTTTCCTTCCAATTATTTTTGCCATAATACAATGATTATAATTTGGGTGCAAAGATAGTGAAAACTATTGAAATGCCACACTAAACTCAGCCAAATTTTATTAAAAACGATAAAAATGGCTGAGTTATTGGGTATAATCTCAGCCGATTTCCGTGTTTTTTCTTGATATTGGCTGAAAATGTCGCCATATCTTGCTAAAAGTTGTCGTGAAACGGAATTAAGATGGAGTCCTCCGAAGAGAACTCCTTGCGCTATTTTGGTCAGAGTTTTTGCTTCACAAGATATACGGTGCCAAGATTGGTGCGCTTGCGCACTATACCGTCGATATTGGTGAGAAACTGACCGAACTTCGTGACGGCTGATATGCCCAATGACGAACCTGCCACTTGCTTGATGCGCTGGAAGATGTCGGCAGCCGACATGTATTCACCCTCACTCGGGTCTTGGCACACCTCGAAGCATAGACGGAAATATTGCTCGGCGGGCGAGAGAAGCTGATACTTTCTGTTGTGGGCAATCAGTTCGGCAGTTTCCTGTTGGTCAAACCAGTAGCGCTCACCCTTGTATATGGCATCCATCGCCTGGGCATAGAGTTGGTCGTAGTTGATGCGTGTCGTGACATCTATTGGTGCGGTGAGTTCCACACCTATGAAACGCCGGCTTCCCGACGGGTCGGCAAGTATGTCGGTCATGTTGGTGGTGGCAATAAACGAGGCGCGTCTCGGCAGTGTCTCTATCGATCGGGCATAGGGTAGTTTCACCTTCACCGATGGCAGCTGCATGATGTTCTTGAGGAATCCCTGCTGTATGCGTGGTGCAATGGAATTGAACTCGTCGAGGTTGATGAGAAGCGACTGTGCCATGGCTATCAGTGTGGCTTTCTTTTCCGCCACGTCGAGATTGTCGATGAAGGTCTGCTTGAATTGCGGAGGCAACAGGCTGCGGCAGAATGTCGATTTGTTGTAGCCTTGGCGGGAGATGAGCAGCGGAGCCACACTGTTGCCGTAGCGGCGGTTGTGTTCGAGCCATTGCGCCACCATGCCTATAAACCACTTGCGGAACCACTGTTTCCAGTGAGGACAGTCGGTGGGCACGCAGTCGGCAAGTCGGCCAATATGGTCGTTGCCGTCCCATTTGTCCTTCAGGTCGTAGAGATAGTCCTGCACAGGGTCGTAAATCATGATTTTCTGTGAGTGAAGATAGCGGTTGAAGTCCTTGTCCCATACATTCAACCCTCTGCTCTGCAGGTCGAGTAGGATAGAGTTAAACCGTTGTGCATCGAGCGGCAACCACCCGTAGTTGGGCTTTGCCAGTATCTTCATCTCCGGCACGCACTCCAGCATGTTGTATCTGAATTCATAACGGGTCTTAAGAAACTCGAGCATCTGGCGTATGTCGGAGTCAGACTCGCTCATAAATCCATCCTCACCCGTAAGCTGTCGGTCGTTTAGAGGCAGCGCCAACTGTAGCGGTTTACCTTGTGCTACCATCTCAATGCGCATGGCTGTGGCTTTGGGATTGAAATACGGCTTGGGGTCGAGCGGCATGCGGAATCCCGCATAAAGGCAGTTGCCCTCGCGCGCCGATGCTGCCATCTGCACGTTGTGGTTTATCACAGCGTCATACATCTTTACCACGATGTCGTATGACATGCGGCAAAACTGTTCTGCCTCTTCCTCAGAGGTGATGGTATGCCCGTCCTTAGGCTCCACCCTCACCAATATCTTCACTGTAGTGCCAGTGCTTCCGATGAATGCCGCAAGGGTCATTGGCATCATTGCCGCCACACGCTTCACCGCCTCAAGATCGATATCTTCGTCAATGCGGTCAACGCTCAGTGTAATAATGCCGTTGAATGTCCGCATGGCTTCGTTTCCCTGCTTGTTTCTGACGACTTCCAAGGAAGGCAGAAAACATGGCATCTGGTGCTTAAGATGGTAGTCTCCTGTCCATCTCATGCCACGCCCATAATGATTCTGTGCCATTACAACGAAATCACGGAATGCCCCGACAGAGTTCTTGCTGTCATCTCTTGTCATTCTATCCATTAATTTGACGAGTGATGACGCTGTGACAGCTGATTTTCCACTTCTATTTGTATTGATTCGAGTTATTTTTACCATGTTTTGTTTCGTTATAGGGGTTATTTTGTATTCATTTCGGATGCAAAATTACTAAAAATTCTTTAAATATCCAAGAAAATATAGTTAAAAAACCTTTCTTCTATCACTTCTATCACGCCTTCTATCACTAATATTTAACATTTAACTCATTGGAAATAAGAATACTAATATATTTAGTGATAGAAGTGATAGAAGAAAATGAAAAATTACAGTATGCGCACGCGCGCGCGTGAGAGGAGGGGTGTGGGTGAATAACATACACAGGGTTCACACCCTGTGCTGTGTTATGTCGCCCTTCCAGGGCTTGGCTGAGCATGCTTCACAAGTGTGCTTAGTATATACTATAGAGACGCTGTCTGTTAAATAGTTGTAAATGTATAAAGATTGTCGTATAGATGTTTGCATAATACTCTGTTTTAATGTATCTTTGCACCGTGTTTGGTTTATATTCCGCATTGCGGAACGTAAGTTCACCACTGCGGAATGTACATTCCCCACTGCGGAACGTAGATACCGCACTGCGGAACATAACACGAATACCTGTTTTATGGAAATGTAAACAGGTGATGCGAAAGAATCATAACAGTATATTATGAGACAATGACTATAGGTATCATAAACATATAACAATAAGTATCATAATCAAATTCAATGTCGCTGAAGTTTCTCGACGAAAAACCAACAGAGATTCAGGAGGAAGATGATTAAATGTTCTACAGACGAGTGGGAGTGAAGGATCTTAACTTCAAGATATATGTCAAAGAGTAGAAAGATGCGATGTCTTATTAGAAAATACGGATGAAAAGATATCTATAGACTTGAGTTCAGCGAAGTCGTCGATGATATGGTCGGCCCCATGCTCCAGAAGAGTGGCGCGCGAGTGGTTGCCGTAGGTCACGCCACATGTGGTACAACCTGCATCGCGTCCCATCTGAATGTCAAACCAGGTGTCGCCTACGACAAGTGCATCCTTGGCGTCAAATCCCGTTTCGTTTAATATTCTCTCCACCATGTCCGGTGCTGGTTTCTTGTTTGTCACGTCTTCCTCGCAGCAGTCGGTATCTATATATTGCGCAATGTCATGCACCTTGAGGAGCATGCGGAGTGAGTCGCGTCCACGGCTTGTTGCTATGGCGGTTGAGATGCCCGATCCATGTATTTGTCTAAGAGTCTCTGCCACATGTGGGAACAGGGTGACGGTGCGCTCACTGATTGGCGTGAACAGTCGGCGGTAGGTGGCCACGGCAGTGTCGATGAGGCTCTTGTCGTCGGTATGCAGCAGTTGGGCATACATGTGCGTGAGTGGCAAGCCGATGAGTCGGCTGATATCCTTCTCTTCCATTGTGTCAAATCCTAACTCCACGAGCGACTGTTGGAATGTCTCTATGATACACTTGTTGGTGTCGGCGATGGTGCCGTCGAAATCAAATATAATTATCTTGTACATTTCTTCTCGGCTTATTGTCCATGCTATTGCAATTACGTTAATATCGTTACGAACTTTTCGTAATGCAAATATCCGAATATTTTTCTGATTATGCAAGCATGCGGGATAATTATTATCAATTATTAACAATATATCCCCTCATGACCCTTAATATACCTTAGCCAACCATTCGGAGAAGAAATAGTCGTAGATGCGGTATGCATCGTCGTCCTTGGTGATGATGTCCGAGGAAAGCAGGCCCTTGGCAGCCGACTGCACCGAGCTTGCCGATGGAAGACTATGGCGCGAGATGAACTCCTGGCTCGTGATGTTCCTTGCCTCTTTGTCGCGCGCTATCGCCTGAAGAAGCATCTTCTGACGAGGAGCCATTTGCGAGAGCGTCTCTTTGTAGGTTTGCTCCTGACTCAGGATAATGCCCCGCTTTGCCTGCGGCAGCATAGACTTCACGCATTTCTCTCTCATGGGGGTCAATGCAAACAGCTCGTTCATCATCATCTGCATAAACCATGTACAACCGTTATAGTCCTCATAAACACTCCTTACAACATCCTCTTCGATGCTTCTTTCCCCCAGTTTGAACATCCTTGCGGCAAATTGGCAATAAGTATCCAATGGTATAGGGTTGAGTCCCATGGTTATCGAACTTTGATAAAACGGCTTTGACGGCGAGGTGAACATGTTTGCCATCACGTGCCGCTTGCTACCAGCGAAGATGAATGAAGTGTTGGTGCATCTCTGTATGAGTGTACGCAGCATGGCCTCAGTGTTTTTCTCCTCATAATTGCCTATCTGCTGAAATTCGTCGATGGCAACGATGCACGGCTTTTCAGACTGTTCAAGATAATTGAATATCTCGTCGAGAGTGGTTTGGGGGGTCTTTATGTCACCAAGCCCAATGTCAAACCCCGGTTCACCGGTCATGGGATCAAGTTTGAATCCCATACGGAGTGAGCTGATAACACTGAAGAATCTCTGTTTCCATATCTCCGATTTCGGTGCAAGTTTCTCATATATGGTCTTGCCAAGCTGATATACGAATTCCGCCAATGATGTAGTGGCGTAGATATCCACAAATATCGGAAAATAGTTGTCGGCGATGTCCGATTGTCTCATACAGTGGTGTATGAGTTCCGTCTTCCCCATTCTTCTTGGAGAAATCAGGGCTACATTTCTGCCGTTTACTATCTGTTTTAGAAGGAATGCAGTCTCCTCTATACGGTCACAGAAATACTCGTCTGACAAATATTTGCCGACGACAAAAGGATTGCTTATCATCTTGTTTGCCATATTGCTCATTTATTTTATTGCAAAGATAATAATTATCATCGCAATAAACAAACAATCAATTGATATTTAATGTTTTTTAAAAACTTTCACCATAACTACCGACTCAAAACTGTGGATTATGCCATTCCCACAGAACGCGGTAAGAAAGAATCCGTCATTAACCACTGAATTCTCTTCCTGGCGGGTAATCTGGTTTTGCACTCTTGCCGTAGCGTCATGAAGGACGCTTTTGAGTTCCTTTGTCAGTTCTTAATGAAAAAGAAAAATCACGCCATCTTAACCTCAATATAACATGAATGTAATATGGGTATCATACCTTTGCACCCGAAAAATAATATATATATTACATTTAAGTATGAATAAGTTTCGAAGTTTTGTTTTAGTTTTATTGGCCTTAATGGGACTGACATCAGTAAGTGCAGCCTCCGAAGGCAAGCGACCCAAACTCATTGTGGGTATTGTTGTTGATCAGATGAGGTGGGATTACCTTCAGCGTTATCAAGACAAGTGGCAAGGCGGTTTTCAACGTCTGTTGTCTGACGGATTTAGTTACGACAACACCTATTTGTGTTATGTTCCCACTGTTACAGGAGTAGGTCATGCAAGTATTTTCACCGGTACTACACCTGCCATTCATGGTATAGCAGGTAATGACTTTAGGAAGGGAGACGATATTGTATATTGCACAGACGACCATTCGGTGAAGACCGTCGGTTCAAATACAGCGGCAGGGGAGATGTCGCCTCGTAACATGCTCACCACAACTATTGGCGACCAACTGAAGTTGGCCGTTCCTGGTGCAAAGGTTGTCGGAGTGTCCCTTAAAGACCGTGCCTCCATATTGCCTGCCGGTCACTCTGCCGATGCCGCATATTGGTTTGACAATGATGCAGGCTGTTTTATCACTTCATCATATTACATGGATAAACTCCCTAAGTGGGTGGATAGATTCAATGCCGAACATAGGGATTTGGGTGACGTGAAATATACTCCCAAAGGAATAGTAATTACTGCAGATATGGCTATTGCCACCGTGGAGAACGAAAAGTTGGGTCAGCGTGATGTCACAGATATGATCACCGTCAGTTTCTCCTCAACCGATTATGTCGGGCATAAATATGGCACTCGTTCTCCACAGACAGAAGAAGTGTATGTTGAGGTTGACCGACAGTTGGAACGTCTCTTCACAGCTCTCGACACTAAGGTGGGCAAGGGAGAGTATCTGGTATTCCTCACAGCCGACCATGCCGCGGCACATAATTATATAGAGATGCAAGAAAGAAAGATACCGGCAGGGATATGGCGCGAGGAGACGGAATTGGATAATGCCAATGCCGCTCTCAAGAGTAAGTTTGGCATAAACAGCAATCTCATAAAGTCGATAATCGAATATCGCTTCTATCTCGATGAAAAGGCTATAAATGAGTCATCCCTGGACATAGATAAGGTGAAATCCGAATTGGTCAACTATTTGGAGAAAGATGAAAGGGTGATGGCAGCTATTGATTTTGAACATCTGTGCTCTTATCCGCTCCCCGAAGCAATAAAGAACCGAATTATTATGGGATATAACCATAGGCGAAGCGGTGATGTGATGGTTATTCTGCAACCAGGATATTATGCCTTTGAAGCCAAGTCTTTTGAAAAAGGTACTACCCATGGTGTATGGTATCCATACGATTCTCACATACCATTGCTGTTTTATGGATGGCATGTTAATGCCGGACATTCTTCAAGCAATACGCAAGTTATTGACATAGCCACCACTGTTTGTTCGATGATAAGTATCCAACAACCAAATGGTAGTGTAGGAAATGTGCTTTATTTGCATTGATATTATACATTATTGTTACATTGTTGTTTCGTTATGGAATTGTAACAAGACCTTAAAGACCCTTTAACAAATCTGCCGTACCTTTGCGGCAGATTTTTGTTTTATTATTAAAAAAATATGAAGAAAGTAAAAAGAAGGATGTTTTCAGCTATGCTGATGATGACTGTGGCAACGGCAGTATCTGCCCAAACCACAGTAAAAGGACGCGTGACCGACAAACAGGGTGAACCTGTTATTGGAGCTACCATTTCGCTTCTGGGTCAAAAACAGCCTTTGTGCGTCACGGACGCTGAGGGTAATTATCACTTCACCACGAAGCGCAATCTCAATCGACAGGACAAAATTGTCTTCTCGTTTGTGGGATATAAGAAGAAGCGCGTGGCTTATAATGGAAGTGGCAGCATTGATGTGGAACTTGAGGATGATGCTGTAGAACTCGATAATGTAGTTGTCACTGCCCTTGGTATAAAGCGTAGTGAGAAGGGATTGGGATTCTCTACACAGACAGTGAATGGTGACGATATATCTGCAACAATGCCAAGCAACTGGTCGTTGGCCTTGCAGGGTGAGGTTGCCGGTCTAAATGTGACAACAGCCGGTGGTCCGTTGTCGTCGTCAAAGATCAGTTTGCGTGGTGACGTGTCGATGAATATCGGCGGTAACGGTGCCCTTGTGGTTGTTGATGGTGTGCCCTTGTCGAGTCCTATGAATAATCCCGGCGGTTCGTATGGTGCAGGAGGCAACTCTGAAGGCTCGGTGGATTACGGTAATGGTTTCTCTGACCTTAACCCCGATGATATCGAGAGCATACAGGTGTTGAAGGGAGCTTCGGCATCGGCACTTTATGGTTCGCGTGCTGCCAACGGTGTGATTATGGTCACAACAAAGAGTGGTCGCAAGAGTAAGAAAGGCATTGGTGTTACATATAGTTTCAACCAATCATGGGATGAGGCTGCACATTTCCCCGACTATCAGTATGTCTTTGGTCAGGGTGTGGCAAAGAACATTGGTGGCAAGAACACGGAATGGGCAGGTCAGCAGTATTATTCCTATGGAACAGGCGACGACGGACTGGCAAGCACCTCAGGCACTAGTTCTGCATTCGGACCAAAGTTTGATGGACAGATGTTCTATCAGTATGACCCGGAGAAGGAGGGTAGGGCAGACGTTGCCACACTATGGCGTCCATATACCGACAATCACTCGGGACTCTTCCAGACAGGACATACATCCACCCATTCTCTTGCAATTACTGGCAATAGCGACCGTGGTGACATGCGACTCTCGCTCACCTATAGCAAGAACGAATGGATCCTGCCCAACTCAGGCTATGACCGCCTGACAGTGTCGTTTGCCGGTAACCAACAGGTGTCGAAGAAACTTAAGATTAGCGGTAGGGCTTCTTATACATATAGAGATGTGGAGAATACTCCTTCGCTCACCTACAACAGTAACTCAATCTCGTATTTCCTTATTTTCATGAACCCCAACTTCGACCTCAACTGGTTTAAGCCGATGTGGAAGATGGGGCAGGAGAATGTGAAGCAGATACGTCCTTTCTCCAGTTATCTGCCCAACCCCTATGTCTTGCTCTATGAGGCAGAGAACCCGGCAAAGAAACATACGTTTATGGGTAATGCGAGTGCCACATATCAGATTAACCGCAATCTCGACTTTATGCTTCGCTCGGGTATCCAACTCACTGCACAGATGCAAGAGCAGCATCGCCCATGGGATGACAAGGTTTTCCCCGATGGATTCTTCAAGAAGCAGAACATATTCGACTATGAGGCCAACACCGACGTATTGTTGTCATATCATAACAGTTTTGAGAACGGTATCCACGTGAATGCTTCGGCTGGTGGTAACATGATGGTGTCATATTACGATCTTCTGTCGGCTTCGGTTACAGGTTTGAACACTCCTGGCGTGTATAAACTCGCAAACGGAGTGAGCGACCCATTAGTAAAAACCACTATTAACAAGAAGCGCGTGAATAGTCTTTATTTCACCGCCAATCTCGCTTATCAGAACAAGCTCTTCCTCGATATCACAGGACGTAATGACTGGTCATCCACTTTGCCGAGCAAGAACCGCTCGTTCTTCTATCCTTCAGTAAGCCTTAGTGCTATGGTGAATGAGATTGTGAAATTGCCTGCATTTATCTCCTATCTTAAGTTGCGTGCCTCATGGGCGCAGGTGGGTAATGACACCGATCCCTATCGTACGGCTCCGTATTATTCTACCAGCGACTTCGCCGGTTCACTTGTCAAGAGCAGTACACTCTATAACGCCGATTTCAAGCCAGAGATGTCAAACAGCTGGGAGGGAGGATTTGACATTAGGTTCTTTAAAGGTCGTTTGGGTATCGACTTCACATATTACTACAACCGTACGAAGAACCAGATTCTCAATGCACCTTTCGACCCGACTACCGGTTACACGAAGGGTATTATCAACTCTGGTTGCGTGTCCAACAAGGGAGCAGAACTTGTTGTAAAGGGAACACCTATAAAGACAAAGTCGTGGGAGTGGAACACCACGTTGTCGTGGTCGCTCAACCGCAATAAGATTGAATCCCTTGCAGAGAATGCCGACGAACGACAGATTATCGGTTCCTACGTGAGTGGAAATGTTTATCTCATCGGTACTGTGGGTGGTACGACTGGTGACCTCTGGGGATATAAGTTGAAACGCAATCCCGAGGGACAGGTGATTATAGCATCCACAGGTTTGCCCGACCGTCCTTCAGAGATAGAATATGTAGGTTGTGCCCTGCCGAAGTGGAAGGGAGCGTTTAACACCTCACTCCGTTACAAGAACCTCAAGCTCAGTATGCAGTGGGACGGACAGGTGGGTGGTATCACCTATTCGCAGTCACACCACAAGATGTGCGAGCAGGGACATATTGACGAGACACTCAACGGACGTCTGCCCGGCACCGACCTCTACCTTGACATCACCGACCCCAATATCCTCTCTCTCTTTGAGCAACAGAAGATTACTCCTGTGGAAGGTGTATATACCATAGCTCCTGGTGTTGTAGATAATGGCGACGGAACATATACTCCAAATACAAAGATTGTTACTCTTGAGGCATACTACAAAGAGTACTACCGTATAGGCAATGTTGAGACCAACTCCTTCAAGAACAGTTATCTTAAGCTCCGTGAGTTGCGACTTGACTACACACTGCCCAAGAAATGGCTCGCCAAGACATTTATAGAGTCGGCTACTATTGGACTGTATGGACGCAACCTGCTTTGCATCACCAACTATCCGATGTTTGACCCAGAGACCGCTTCACTCGACGGCAACTCGTTTGTTACAGGTGTTGAGGTCGGTACACTGCCCACCGCACGTTCATATGGACTGAATGTGAAAATAGGATTCTAATAAATGAAGAGTGAAGAATGATGAATGAAGAATAAAAGAATTATGAAGAAGATTATATATAAGGTATTTGCTTTGTTATTGGGATTGGTAATGATCCAGTCGTGCGAATCTATGGACGAGACCAATACAGACCCAACAAGAATGGACGAAGCTAATGCGGGCAGTTTTCTTGCCCCGGTGATTTACAATATGAGTGTTTATACTTGGCAGAGATACAACAGCTATACGTTTCAGCTGATGCAGTGTCTTGTCACCACTAATTCCACTAATGGAGTGGGGTGGTACAGAATTACCGACACTGCAGGTGATGGTGCCTGGACACAGTATTACAAGTGGCTCACCAATGCAAAGGCCATCTACGACAATGGCGTAGCTGTGGGCGATGCCAACTATCAGGCTATCGGTCTTACTCTGCAGTGCTGGATGTATGAGACCCTCACCGATGCCTTTGGTGATATTCCCGTGAAGGAGGCTTGCCGAGGCGACGAACAACTCTACTATCCAAAGTTTGACTCACAGAAGGACGTATATAGCATTATCATTGACTCACTCGATGCAGCCAACCGCCGTTTCGAACCGTCAAAGGGTCTGAAATATAATGATGGTGGCGATATGCTATATTGTACGAGTGGAACCGATGCAGACGGAATAACAAAGTGGAGAAAGTTTGCCAATTCCCTGCGTATGCGTGCCTTGTTGAGAGTGATTGATGTGCCTGGACTGGATGCGGCCGCAAAGCTCAAGCAGATGATAGACAATCCCGATGATTATCCTGTCTTTGAGAACAATGATGAGTCGGCAATGACCTTTATCTCGGGTGTGGCTCCATACGAGGCACCGATGACTCGTCCGTCCGATCTCAGTTCGTATAAGCAACTTTCGGAGTTCTTCATCAATCCTTTAAAGGAATGGAACGACCCGCGTCTGCCCATCTTTGCGGTGAAGGCCACAAATAAGGACGAGAATGGCAAGGACGTGAAAGACTATGTAGGCCTACAGAGCGGATATGCTGATATGCCAACCATTAATGGTTCTGCTCCTAATGCGACAACCCTTGCCACAGCTCCGCAGAGCATAGCCCTTATGACATATTCTGAGGTGCTGTTTATCAAGGCAGAATTGGCTCAGCGTGGAATAATACAGCAGGATGCCGCCGCCCTATATGAGGCAGCCGTTGAGGCTAATATGCAGCAATGGGGAGTGGAGTTGCCTGCGGGTTATTTCGACAATCCCAAGACAGCATACGACGGAACACTGAAGCGCATTATGGAACAGAAGTTTTATGCACTCTTCTTCATCGACTTCCAGCAGTGGTTTGAATACAATCGCACCGGCTATCCCGATGTACCTACTGGCCCTGGTGTAGCTACAGGTGATGCGATGCCATACAGATATAAATACCCCGCCATACTTCAGCGTATGAACCGCGAGAACTATCTCAAAGCAGTGGAGTCGATGGGCTCCGATGAGATTACAACCAAGTTGATATGGCAGAAAAGATAATAATTAAAGAGAAAAAACAATGAAAAAAATGATTATTTCAGCTGTTGCCCTGATAATGGCAACAAGCATGTGGGCAAAAGGAGAAAAGACTTCAGTCACGGAATCCCACCATTTTGTATATGAGGTTTATGGTAATATTCCCAATGTGAAGAACACCTTTGAAGAGGAACATCCTCTTGGAAAGGTTGTGGCCGAGAAGTGGAATACGTTTATCGCCAACTACACATGTGTGTATGACGTTGAGGTGGGACTCTCTGGTTATGCCACTGAGATACGCAAGCCTTCAGTATTTAAGGCCGTGGAGCGTGCCGACAAATATATCCGTAAGGCAGTTAGGGAAGGACGTATGGAGCGAGATGCTGCTATCAAGGTTATGTCGCATGTGCTCGATTGTGCCAATGTGATTTGCTTTGAGGACAACACTTCCGACTTAGAGGCTGTCGTGCGTAAGGCAAAGACCGGACAGGACGTGGTGACGGTATTCGACAATGTGGAACTAAAATCAATGTAAATGAAAAAATCATTATATAGGTTTATCTCTCTCTTTCTTGCCTTCGCTTCATCGGCAACCACCCTTAGTGCCAAGGAATACACATTCCGAGGCAGGGTGACTGCCGATGGAAAGGGGGTAAATGGAGTTGTCGTGACCAATGGATTGGCATTCTGCCAAACAGATGTACAAGGACGGTGGAGCCTCCCCACTGACACTTGCATCAGTAAGTTTGTATATATCTCCACTCCTTCTGACTATTGTCTGCCAAAGGAAAAATCGATAGCTTCCTTCTATGTCGCCTCGTCTTATCTCGCCAACAATGGAGGAAAATATGACTTCACCCTTGAGAAACGCAAGCAGATGGATTCGGAGTTCTACTTCATCCCCATATCCGATCCTCAGGTGAAAAACAAGAAACACGTGGAACTGTGGAATACACAGACCATACCCGATCTTCTCGCCACTTCAAAGGAATTGTCAAAGACACACGAGGTGGTGACCATGGCATTGGGAGACATCGTTTGGGATAACATGACACTCTTCGATGACTACCGTGAGTCGATGAACCTCCTGCCCGTAACAGCTTTCCAGTGCATAGGCAACCACGACTTCGACCTTCGCTATCAGGCTCTTAATAACATGCCTTATGGTTCGCCCGTATATGGCGAGATGCACTATAACCGATATTTCGGTCCCACCGATTATTCCTTTAACATTGCCGGGGTACATGTCGTGACGATGAAGAACATCAATTATACGGCAAATAAGGAATATCGTGAACAGATCACCGAGGCACAGATGGAATGGCTTCGCCGAGATCTAAGCTATGTTGCAAAGGGCTCGACTGTCATTCTTAATATGCACGCAGCCGCATGGAATACACAGGAGACGGAGGGTAATGTTCTCAATGCCGAAGAATTGGCTGAAGTGCTAAAGGGCTATAAGGTGCATGTCTTCAGTGGCCACACACATTTCTTCCAGAACAACCAGCCCACTGCAAACATATATGAGCATAACATCGGTGCTGCATGTGGCACATGGTGGCGAAGCGATGTCAACCGCTGCGGAGCGCCTAATGGTTATATGATTGTAAAGGCATCGGCCGACACGCTAACTTGGAAGTATAAACCTACAGGCGACAGTGCCGACAAGCAGATGAAACTATATGGCGTAGGCGAATTTTATTCACAGCCGTTCTACATCGTTGCCAATGTATGGAACTGTGATAATGAGACCACCGTTGAGTGGTTTGAAGACGGTGTGTACCGAGGAAAGATGGAACGGTTCACCGATAATGACGAGTCGTATCTCGCCTCGCTTGCCAATCGCGACAAGACTTGTCTTACATCCCACTTATTCCGTGCCCGCCCACTGTACACGACTAAGGAAGTGAAAGTGGTGGTGAAGAATCGTTTTGGAGAGATTTTTACTGAGACTATTGTTCCCGACCGTGCCTATAGGAAGGTACTCGACGAAGAGAAGCCGCCACGTATTATTGCTCATCGCGGTTATTGGAAAGCCCCAGGTTGCGTGCAAAACTCCATTGCCGCCCTCAAGGCTGCCGCAGAAGCAGGAATATATGGTTGCGAACTTGATGTGCAAGCTACTGCAGACGGAGAGATAATAGTAAACCACGACCCGCATCTTGGTGGTTTGCCTATCGCCACATCTAATTATTCCCAATTGGCAAAAACTCGCCTCGGCAATGGCGAACCAGTTCCCACTCTTTTCATGTATCTCGACGAGGCAAAGAAGCATCCCGAGATGAAGATAATTCTTGAGATAAAAGACCAGAAGACCGACTCTGCCAATGCATATATCTCCAGAAAAGTGGTTGAGGCCGTGCGTGCCCGTAAGATGGAACATCAGGTGGATTACATCTCCTTCAGTCCCTTTATATGCGACAATATACTGAAACTTGACTCTGTCGCATACGTGGCATATGTGGGGGGAAAGATGACTCCTGAAGAGGCTCACAAGCGAGGTTACAAGTGCATCGATTATTCCATGCTTGTCTTCCTCCGACATCCCGATTGGATATCCAAAGCCCATTCTCTAGGATTGGATGTCAACATATGGACTCCCGACACTGAGGAGCAGATGCGTATGACAAGGATTCTCCGTCCTGACTTCATCACTACCGATAATCCTATTTAGTCGTATTCGCTTAATATATCATTGTTTGATATTGTATGGTCACAGTTCATTGTAACTGTGACCATTTTTTAATAAAGATTGTTAAATATCAGCATTAAAGCAATCTTTTTCTATGCCAATCCTTTTATTTTATGTATATTTGCAGTCGAAACCGTATATAAATCGTATGAACATTGAGAGCATTCGCGACTATTGCTTGTCGCTTCCAGCTACGTCGGAATATTTCCCTTTCGACGAGTCAACCTTGGCATTTCGTGTTGCTGACAAGATCTTTGCAATGATTGATCTCGAGGACACTGAGTGGTTTGTACTGAAGTGCGACCCGGATTATGCAATAGAGCTTCGTGAGAGCCATCCAGAGATTACCGGTGCATGGCACATGAACAAGAAGCATTGGAACCAAGTAAACCTCTATGGACTACTATCCGATGAGCTCATCCAGTCGCTTATTCGGCATAGCTATGATCTTGTGGTGAAGAAATTACCGAAAAAAACGAAACAACAGTGGCAGATTGCCAATGACTAAAAATTATTATTATGAAGAAAGTAGTATTGCTGTTTATTGTGGCTATTATGTTTGTCGGATGTTCAGACCAGCCGAAACAATGGAGAATAGGTGTATCCCAATGCTCCGAGGATATCTGGCGCGACAAACTAAATAGTGAGTTGATTGTAGGAAGTTATATGAGCGATAGTGTCTCGTTGGAGTTTCTTTCAGCGGAAGACAGCGACCAACTGCAGATAGAGCAGATAAGGCATTTCATCCATGAGAGGGTTGACTTGCTCATTGTCGCACCAAATTCTGCCGAAAAGCTTACGGCAGTAATCGACAGTGCATATAATTTAGGTATTCCAGTCATACTCTTTGACCGCAAGACCAACAGTGAAAAATATACTGCTTTCATGGGAGCCGACAATTATCTTGTGGGCAAGACTATGGGTGAACTCATCGGTGAGGAAATGGGGGGGCAGGGTACGCTTGTAGAGATAACAGGATTGAAAGGCTCCTCGTCGGCTATTGAGCGTCATAGAGGATTCACCGAAGCCATCGCTGCTTACCCTAATATTCGACTGATTTCATCGGAGTTGGGCGACTGGACGCAGAAGAGCGGTGAAGAAGCCATGAAGACTGTGATTGCCAATGAAACGGATATTGACTGTGTCTTCGGGCATAACGACCGTCTTGCTCTTGGTGCAAGAAAGGTGGCATTGGAACATGGTATAAATAATATAAGGTATTATGGAGTAGATGCGCTGTCAACCCCAGGTGGTGGTGTTGAGGCTGTAAAAAACGGTGATCTCGTAGCTACATATATCTATCCCACTCAAGGTATGGACTTGATGCGACTTGCCTTGAAGATTCTTAGGGGTGAGAAGTTTGAACGTGTCAATTTGTTGCAGTCGGCAATCATTGACGATACCGATGCTGATATTATGTTGTTGCAGGACAAGGAACTGCAGAGAAGAAGTGAAGACCTTGAGGTTATTCATGCAAAGCTCGGATTGTATTTCTCTCAAATTAATGTTCAGCAAAAGATTATCATTGTTTGTGTCATCGTAATATTTATAATCATTTTGCTTATTGTTCTGGTATTACTATTGGTGCGATAAATTTCGCAAAATCACATCTATTAGTTTAATATTTAATCACTTACAAGCGTTCTGTGATTTTTTGATTTGAATTTGATTGAGTAATTTTGCAGCCAAAACTGCAGAATTATGAATACAGGCAA
>JALFCW010000035.1 GCA_022771625.1 Prevotella sp. | reverse complement strand
TTGCCTGTATTCATAATTCTGCAGTTTTGGCTGCAAAATTACTCAATCAAATTCAAATCAAAAAATCACAGAACGCTTGTAAGTGATTAAATATTAAACTAATAGATGTGATTTTGCGAAATTTATCGCACCAATAGTAATGACAGATCTATCATCATTCATTAATAATCAATAATCAGCTATCAATAATCAAATCGTGATTTCTCCTGAACCATAGCAGCGGTGATGGGCCTCGTCATAGACTACACAGAACTGGCCGGGGGCTACGCCATGTATTTTCTCCTTGCTATGGATGATATATGAACGGTCGGCTATCTTCTCCACCGTTGCCTCATGCCATTCGGGGGTGTGACGTATCTTGAAGGTGATACGCTCGGGAAGCTCGGGAATGGTGAGGAAATGGAAGTCGTGGACGGGAAAATCCTGCTTATAGGCTGTCTGAGGGTCATAGCCATGGGATACATAGAGAATGTTACGCTCTACATCCTTCTTGACAACAAACCAGGGACCGCCACCGAAGCCTAAGCCCTTGCGCTGACCGATGGTGTGAAACCACAGTCCCTTGTGGGCACCTATGCGACGACCTGTCTCCAACTCGATAACATCTCCAGGATTATCACCGAGATAACGCTCGATATATTCGTTGTAATTGATCTTGCCGAGAAAACAGATGCCTTGTGAGTCCTTGCGGCGGGCATTGACAAGATGTTCGCGCTCGGCAATGGCACGCACCTCGTCCTTCATATAATGACCAATAGGAAAGAAGGCTTTCTCCAACTGCCAGTCGTAGATCTGGGCAAGGAAATCGGTTTGGTCTTTCACCGGATCAGGACTGGTGGTGAGCCATTTCTTGCCGTCGATAATCTCAGTCTGGGCATAATGTCCTGTGGCTATAAGATCGTAGTCGTGACCACGCTTCTCATGGAATGCACCAAACTTAATAAGACGATTGCACATCACATCGGGATTGGGAGTGAAACCGGCCTTCACCTTATCCATCGTATAGCGTGTTACATTGTCCCAATACTCGCGGTGACAATCCACCACTTCAAGGCGACAACCATAACGATGGGCTACGGCAGTGGCCATCTCGAGGTCTTCCTCGGAGGAGCAGTCCCACTCCTCCTTCTCCTCGGGACCAATCTTGATATAGAAACAATCGGGGTGAAGTCCCTGACGCGCCAACTCATAGACGACCACGGAACTATCCACTCCTCCCGACAATAATACTGCAATCTTTTTCATTTCTAATCCTTCCTGTATTTCCCCTCCTCCTTGTCGTCGAGCATACTGAGATATGACTGATATCGGCTGGCGGCGATGTAATGGTCCTCAACAGCCTTGAGCACGGCACAACCAGGCTCATGGGTGTGGGTGCAATTACTGAAACGGCAATCGCGCGAGAAATGGAATATTTCCTTGAAATACCCGGAGAGCTCCTCGGGTTCGATGTCGAAGGTACCAAATCCTTTGATTCCCGGGGTGTCGATGATATACCCACCAGAGGGAAGTGGCAACATCTCACTGAACGTGGTGGTGTGCATACCCGTATTGTGGGCATCGGAAATCTCAGAGGTGCGCAGATTGGCATCTGGCAGAAGGCGATTAATAAGAGTTGACTTCCCCACTCCACTATTGCCGCTGAGCACTGTGACCTTACCCTCGAGCATCTGCATCAAGTCGTCCACACCATCACCACGCTCAGCAGAGATGGCCTTACATTCATATCCCACCGTCTCATATAGATTGATCATCATGTCGAGATAGCGGAGCTCATCATCGTCGAGTATGTCCACCTTATTAAATACAAGGATGACGGGTATGCGATAAGCCTCGGCAGAGGCCAGGAATCTGTCGATGAAGGTGGTGGAAGTCTGTGGATAGTTGATTGTCACCACCAGCATTGCCTGATCGACATTAGCTGCAATGATATGACTCTGCTTGGAGAGATTTGACGCCTTACGGATGATATAGTTGCGCCTGTCGGCAATCTCGGTGATAAATGCAGTGCCCTCGTTGTTGGGCACAAGAGTTACATGGTCACCCACAGCCACGGGGTTGGTGCTACGGATGCCCTTAAGGCGAAAATTACCTTTTATCTTACAGTCGATAAGCTGGCCACCGTCGTCGGTCTTGACGGTGTACCAGCTTCCTGTATTTCGAATTACTAATCCTGTATGCAAAGGGTTAATATATTACGTTTTATATTTTTGATTACACAGTCATTATTTCCTTCTCCTTGGCAGCAAGGAGGTTATCCACATTCTTGATCATCTTGTCGTGGATTTTCTGAAGGTCATTCTCTGCGTCCTTCTCAAGGTCCTCGGAAAGTCCATCCTTGATGGCCTTCTTAAGTTTGTCCTTCACATCTGCACGCACATTGCGTATCTGCACCTTCACGCCCTCACCAATCTTGTTGCACTGCTTGGATAGCTCGCGACGGCGCTCCTCGGTGGGAACGGGAATGCCAAGACGGATAATCTCGCCGTTGTTCTCGGGAGTGATACCGACATCAGAATCCATAATGGCCTTCTCTATTGCCTTGATTTGCTTCTTGTCCCACGGACGAATGGCAATTGAGCGAGGGTCGGGAGTTGAAAGGTTTGCTACCTGGTTGAGGGGCACCATAGAGCCGTATGACTCAACCTTGATTCCGTCGAGAATGGCTACATTGGCGCGTCCGGCACGTATGCGGGCGAGCTGCTCTTCGAGATACATCACAGCCATCTCCATTTTCTCTTCGGCATTGCTAAGTGTTTCTTTTACGTCTATCATATTTTTATCGTATTTAATTTCACGATACAAAAATACGTATATTCCATCAAATGACCAAAGGATTACGCCGTTTTTTTGTTTTTTTAACCACACTATATATTAATACAATAAGGTGTAAGGGTAAAAAAATGGCGAAATACCACGATTGTGGTATATGAAATGCTATAGTTGTGGTATTGGTGGAATGAAAAAAAAGTCGTACCTTTGCATCGTGAAAATAAAGACAAAGTATTAACAATTTAAAAATAGAAGATTATGAGCAACAAGAAACTTCATTTTGAGACATTACAACTTCATGTAGGACAGGAACAGGCCGACCCGACAACCGACTCGCGCGCAGTGCCTATCTATCAGACAACCTCCTACGTATTCCGTAATTCACAGCATGCAGCAGACAGATTCGGTTTGCGTGATGCAGGTAATATCTATGGTCGTCTCACCAACTCCACCCAGGGTGTGTTCGAGGATCGTGTAGCAGCCCTCGAAGGCGGTGTTGCCGGATTGGCAGTGGCATCTGGTGCAGCTGCAATCACCTATGCCCTCCAGAATGTGGCACGCAATGGTGACCATATCATCGCAGCCGACAACCTCTATGGTGGAACATACAACCTCGTGGAGCACACTCTCTCAACACAGGGTGTGGAGACAACTATCGTAGATCCATCCGACTTCGACGCTGTTGACAAGGCATTCAAGCCCAACACCAAGGCCATCATCATCGAGACATTCGGTAATCCTAACGCCAGTGTAACTGATGTTGACCGCATATCAGAGATTGCCCACAAGCATAACACCATCGTGATTGTGGATAACACCTTCGGCACCCCATTCCTTTTCCGTCCTATCGAACACGGAGCCGACGTGGTGGTACACTCTGCCACTAAGTTTATCGGCGGACACGGTAGTTCGCTCGGCGGTGTGATTGTTGACGCTGGCAAATTCGACTGGAAGGCTAATGCCGACAAATATCCTTCAATCGCAAAACCAGACCCAAGTTATCATGGTGCAGTCTTTGCCGAAGTAGCCGGACCGGCAGCCTTCGTCACACGTATCCGTGCCGTCATCCTGCGCGATACCGGAGCAGCTATCTCTCCATTCAACGCTTGGATTCTGCTTCAGGGACTTGAGACACTATCACTACGTGTGGAGCGTCACGCATTTAATACAAAGAAGGTTGTGGAATTCCTCGCCAACCATCCCAAAGTGGCTAAAGTCAACCATCCTTCATTGCCCGACCATCCCGACCATGCATTATATGAAAAACTTTTCCCGAATGGTGGCGGCAGCATCTTCACCTTCGAGGTGAAAGGTGGCGAAAAAGAGGCATGGGCATTTATTGACAGCCTGAAGATTTTCTCACTGCTGGCTAATGTGGCTGATGTGAAGAGCCTTGTGATTCACCCTGCCACAACAACCCACTCACAGCTCTCCCCTGAGGAACTCGAGCAGCAGCACATCTATCCTTCCACTATCCGTCTGAGCATCGGTACGGAGCACTACGAGGATATCATCGATGACCTTGCAAATGCACTTGAAAACATTTAAGAAATTAGGAATTAGGGGAAATATATGAAATTTGAATTAAAGAATTAAAGTTATGACAAAGATTGCAAAACAACTGACAGAGCTTATTGGACAGACTCCATTGCTCGAACTGAATAAATTCTCGAAGTCACATGGTATCGAGACCCCAATTATCGCCAAGGTGGAATTCTTCAATCCTGGCGGAAGTGTAAAAGACCGTATTGCATTGGCAATGATTGAAGATGCCGAGAATAAGGGACTGCTCAAACCGGGTGCCACCATCATCGAACCTACCAGCGGCAACACTGGTGTGGGATTGGCTCTCGTGGCTGCAGTAAAGGGCTACAAACTTGTGCTCACCATGCCCGAGACGATGAGTATCGAGCGTCGCAACCTAGTGAAGGCTTATGGTGCAGAGGTGAAACTGACAAGCGGAGCTGCCGGTATGGCCGGTGCCATCAAGGCTGCCGAAGAGCTGCGCGATGCCACACCCGGATCTATCATCCTGCAGCAGTTTGAGAACCCCGCCAACCCCCAGAAGCACTACGACACAACGGGTGTTGAAGTGTGGGAGCAAACAGGCGGCGACATTGACATCTTCGTTGCCGGAGTAGGTACTGGCGGTACTCTGAGTGGTATCGGTAAGCGTCTGAAGGAGAAGAACCCCAACATCAAGATTGTGGCTGTTGAACCAAAGTCATCGGCAGTGCTCAATGGTCAACCCAGTGGTCCTCACAAGATTCAGGGTATTGGTGCCGGATTTATTCCCAAGACATACAATGGTGATGTAGTAGATGAAATATTTGATGTGGAGAACGACGATGCCATACGCACCGGTCGCCAGTTGGCACGCGAGGAAGGCTTGTTAGTGGGTATTTCCTCTGGAGCAGCTGCCTTTGCAGCCAGCGAGATTGCCAAGCGTCCGGAAAACAAAGGGAAGAAGATTGTTGCTCTACTTCCGGATACCGGTGAGAGGTATCTCTCAACTGTACTGTACGCATTTGACGAGTACCCTCTCTAACCGGTATCGTATAACCTTATCCACAGATTTCCACGGATAATTATTATTGGATTATCACAGATTATCAAGCTACTCAGCCTAAAATCTGTGATAATCCTTTTCTTTTTAATTATCTGTGGTAATCTGTGGATAAAATAATAAAATTAACGGAATTGTAACACTATTATTATTGATATTTCGAAAATTATGCGTATCTTTGCACCGAAATTTTAATAGTAATAGTTATGACAAAGAGTAATCACAGAATACTCGTGGTAGATGACGAGCAAGACTTGTGCGAGATTCTGAAATTCAACCTTGAGACCGAAGGCTATGAAGTGGAGACAGCCAATTCGGCTGAGGAGGCTATAGTGCTTGACATTCCATCTTACGACCTGCTCCTGCTGGACGTGATGATGGGCGAAATGTCGGGATTTGCACTTGCCAAGAAACTCAAGGCCGACGAGCGTACAAGCAACATACCCATCATCTTCCTCACTGCCCGCGACACGGAGAACGACACAGTGACAGGATTTAATCTTGGTGCCGACGACTATATCTCCAAACCATTTTCTATCAGGGAGGTGCTGGTGAGAATACGCGCAGTGCTCCGACGCACCACCCCACAACAGGAGGAGGGAGGCAAGAACATACTGAAATTCCAAGGTCTCGTGCTCGACCTCGACAAGAAGACAGTCACCATCGAGGGTGAACCCGTGGCATTTACAAAGACAGAATTTGAGATACTACACACATTGCTCGACGAGCGAGGCAGGGTATTTTCGCGACAGGAACTGATCAACCGCGTTTGGCCTTCCGACGTACTTGTGCTCGACCGCACTGTAGATGTTAACATCACAAGACTAAGGAAGAAAATCGGACCGTTTGCCAAGTGTATCGTGACAAGACTGGGATTCGGTTATCTTTTTGAAGAATAACACTAATGAAAATGACCATAGGCAAGAGGATGTACCTGAGCATCCTCACATTGTTCGGCGTATTTGCCATCTTCTTTATCGTATTTCAGCAATACCGCGAGAAGGAATACAAGATAGAGACGCTCAACCAGCGCCTTCAGGGCTTTAATGTATATATGGAGGAGGCATTGGGAGTGGATGGACACAACAACGGCAAGACAATGGATGAATATGTGAGGAAGCATGGAATGCCCAATCTGCGAGTCACTGTTGTAGATACTCTCGGCAGGGTGCTCTACGACAATCTGCGCAAGGACTATAACAACATCTCCAACCATCGCAAACGAAAGGAAATCAGGGAAGCCATTGCCAAAGGTCACGGATATGACATCAACCGAGTGAGCAACACTATTCATGGCGACTTCTTCTACTCTGCCACATATTTCCCAAAGAGAAATATCATCATACGCAGTGCCCTGCCATATAACAACGAACTGTCGAAATCGCTGCGAGCCGACCAGCACTTCATCTGGTTTGCCCTCGTTGTAATGATTGTGCTGTCGCTGGTGCTCTACCAATTTATATATAGTCTCAACTCCAACATCAGTAAGCTGCGCCTTTTTGCCCAGCGTGCCGACCGGGGCGAGAGTCTCGACACCGAGGATCTCGTGGAGTTTCCCGACGACGAATTGGGAGAGATATCCGAAAGTATCATAAAAATATACATTCGACTGCAAAAAACCAAGGAAGAGCAGAATATATTAAAGAGGCAGCTCACGCAGAACATAGCCCACGAACTGAAGACTCCCGTGGCGAGCATCCAGGGCTATCTCGAAACAATCCTCAACAACCCGTCAATCAAGGAGGAGACAAAAGCGCAATTCCTTGACAGATGCTATGCCCAGAGCAAACGCCTTGCCAGTCTGCTCAACGACATCTCCATGCTCAACCGTATGGACGATGGCAGTCAGATGATGGAGTTTGAGGAGGTCAACGTGTCGATGACGATAACTCAGATAATAAAGGAAACCGCCCTCCAACTGAAGGAGAAGAATATGAAATTCATTAACAAAGCTCCTAAGAATATCATCATCCACGGTGCCACAAGTATAATATACAGCATCTTCCGCAATCTCACCGATAATGCGATTGCGTATGCAGGCGACGGCACCACTATCACCCTCGAAGCACATAAGTCGGCTGAAGACAGATGGTTCTTCACATTTAGCGACAACGGCGTGGGTGTTGACAATAAACATCTGCCCCGACTATTTGAACGATTCTATAGAGTGGATAAGGGACGAAGCCGTAAAATGGGTGGCACAGGCTTAGGACTTGCCATCGTGAAAAATGGAGTTTTGCTCCACGGAGGTACGATAAAAGCCGAAAATGCACCTCAAGGAGGCCTAAAATTCGAATTCTCGCTTGCTAAATGATAAAAAAACAGTAAAAAATTTGGTACTACCAAGAAAATAGTGTACCTTTGTAGGCATTAATGCCTATAGTATGTACAGAAAACTAATTTCCATATTGGTGGCAGCAATAATATCTGCGACAGCCACTGCATCACCCGATAGCGGTCTAAAATACACTAAAGACAATCCCTTGGTTTATGAAGACCTGTGGGACCTACCGCCATTTTCATTCATCAACGAAGAAGGTCAGCCCGACGGATTCAACATTGCCTTGGTAAAGGAAATGATGAAAAGGTTAAATGTGCCATACGTAATAAAACTGAAGCACACTCCTCTCAACTTCCAGGACGTGCAATCCGGTGAAGCCGCACTCACAATAGGTATGAAAGCACATTATCATGAAAGATATGCCGCCTTCGGAAAAAACACCTTAATGCTCTTCACACATAGTGTGGCAAGTCCGAAAAACGCCCCAACAGAAATTCACAATTTCGAAGATCTTAAGAAGAACAAAGTATATGTACACCGCAATAGTTTCAGCCACAACCAGATGATTGACGCGGGATATTCCGACAACGCCATACCTGCCGACGACATGAAAGCCATCCTTATGCAGGTGGCTGCCAATGACAGTGGCATGGTGCTTTGGAACACCAACACACTGAAGGATCTTATCGAGAGAAACCACCTGGACAACCTGAAGTTGACCACCGTGAGCATGAAGTATGGAGAATACCATTTCATGTCGCGCGACTCCCTGTTGCTCCATAAACTCGACAGCGTATATGACGAGATGGTGGCACACGATGAAATTCTTCCATTGCAAAAAGCATGGTTTTATCCCGAGATAAAAAATAATTACTCCTACAATTTTGCTTGGTATCTGGCATCTGCCCTCGGTCTGTTCTTCCTAATCCTCATAGCCTACAATATCTACTATAAGGTTCAGGAGAGACGATTCAGTGAGACCAACGCCAGACAGTCGAAGCGCTTAGGACTATTGTTGCGTTCGGGCAAGATAGACGTGTGGACATACAACATCACCAACAAGTTGTTTACGTTAATCAACAAAGAGGGAAAATCCAATGACGAATACAATCTGAAGACATTCGCCCTACTCTTCCCCGACGACGATTTCAAGCGTATAATAGAGGAAATAGAAAATATCGAGGCTGGATTATACGACACAACAAAATTGCTCGTGAGATGTAATCTTTCAAGAGATACCGAAGTGAAACAGATGACATATTTCGATCTCAACATATCAGTGTTGCAGAGCGGAGATGACGACCTGCCGATATCTCTCATCGGAATTATGCACGATGTGACTGCTGAGAAGAAAAGGTTTATTGACACTCGCAATAACCTTCTGAAATACCGCACCATCTTTAATACATCGATGGCCGACCTTGCCTATTACGACAAAGACGGAATACTTACAGACATCAACCACAATGCTTGCATGACATTCGGTATTGACGACCCGGAAACACTCATTAAGTCGAAGACACATATCTCTGAAATACCAGTGTTTATGGGGCTCAAGGGAGACGTATGCCGTGAAATGTGGATGTCGTCGATAACCGATATGGACAAGTTGCACATGGAAAAGGACTCGACAAAATACTGGACACGTACCGGTATGATCTACTACGAGTTTACAATCATACCCATCTATGATTCCGACGGCACACCCATCTGCTTTGTTTCTTGCGGCAAGGACGTTACCGATACCGCAAAGCGCATGAACAAGGAGAGAATGAGACAGAGGCGCATTGAGAACACCAACGAGCAGATAAAAAACTATACCAACGACATCAACTATGCACTTGAGGTGAGCGGCACACGACTTGCCAATTACTATCCCGACACCCACGAGATGACCATCACCTACGACATCAAAAAACCGATGCTGAGATTGTCGCAGTTGAGATGCGTGTCACTTCTCGACAGGGAATACAAACTTAAAGCCGAAAAACTGTTCTTAAACCTCGACAAGAAAAGGCTGAAGAGATTCGACATGCGAATAGGAACAATATTCAAGGAGCAACGCAAGGAATACGCCCACTATGAATTCAATGGTATCCCCATCAAGAAAGACGGGGAAATAGACCACTATTTCTGCCTATGCCGAAATATTAGCCAACTGGTGGAAACGGAAAAACAACTTGAGGAGGAAACCAAAAGGGCACAAGAGGCTGAGGAATTCCAAAACTCATTCCTCAAGAACATGAGCCACGAGATACGCACACCGCTATACACCGTAGTGGGTTTTGCCGAACTCTTCCAGGGTGAGCACGACAAAAGCGACGAACCCGTGTTTATCGACCAGATAAAACAAAACTCCGACATGCTGCTCAAGCTCGTAAACAACATATTGCTGCTGTCGAGGATTGATGCCAAGATGGTGGAGATAAACCCCACACCCATCGACTTCCCCGAATTCTTCAAGGCAAAGTGCATGATGGGATGGACACAGGGAGTGCAACCTGGTGTGGAAACAAAGATAGAGACCAACGAGGATCATCTGATGGTGGAAATCGACGACAACCATGTAGGGCTCATCATCGAGACACTGTGCAGAATATCATGCTTATACACCGACAAAGGTTCTATCCATACCCGCTACCTCTATCACTCGGGTATGATGACCCTAATTTTCAAAGATACAGGTCAAGGCATGAGCAACGAGCAGAAAGAATGTGTGCGCAACCGTAACATGAACGAGGAATCGGGCAACTATTCTATTATGATCCAACTCATTATCTGTCAGCAGTTGGCAGCACTCATGGGCGGACAGATGGAATTTGATAGTGAGCAAGGAAAGGGCAACACATTCTGCATTTCATTCCCCTGCAAGATTCTTGAAATGCCAAAACAAAAAGAACCTGCCGTTGTATCAAACAATGACTTGCTCGCAAATAGCGACTTGCTCGCCAATGCTGACATGCTGTCGGAAGAAGACATCAACAATCTGCTTGCAAACAGTGACCTTTTCAAATAACAATAATATTTCCCCTTTTATACAGATAAAAAATGAATAAAGGACTACGACATACCACCAAGAGACTTTTCACCACATTGTTTATAACCATTGCCTGGGTTAGCGCCACAATGGCTGTGGGAGAAAACGCCTTAGGACGATACAGCAAAGAGTCGCCACTGCGCATAGTGTGCGACAATGAGTTCTACCCCTTTGAATACCGCGACGAAACTGGTAAAATTGAAGGATTGGACGTCAAAGTTCTACAAAAAGTGTTGGACGAGTATAACATACCGTATAACATGAATATAGCCACGCGCACCGAGATGAACTCTCTCTTCAACTCAAACGATGCCGACCTTATTGCCCGAATACCCATCAACCCTATCCCCGGAGTATATTACACCAAAAACGAGGTTGCTTCCTACAAGGTAATGATAGCCTATCCCAAAGGCAAGACACCGATAAAGAAACTAAGCGACTTGAAGCAAAACGACATCGTCATATTCAAGGAAGGCAACTACAGCACGGAATACGTATTGGCCAATCACCTGATTCGCCCGGAACAGATGATGTACCGCACTGTGAAACAAGGATTGCTGGGTATAGCTACAGGCGACTACCAGTATATGATTTGCGGAGAAATCACGATGAATACCGTAATGAAGAAATTCAATATCTCAAATGTTGAACTTTCTGAAATCGACATTCCTGACGGCGCTATCAGGTTTTGCAGCCGCGACAAGATGCTTATTAATCTTATCGACGAGCGACTTGGAGAAATGCATGTAGGCGGTCAACTGGAAAAGATGTTCTTCCAGTCATTGTCGGCCACAACTGTCAAGAACAACAATATTACATACATGCTCTTCGCCACATTCGGCCTGCTGTTAATGATAATAATCATCATTCTGGTCAACAGATATGTGACAAGGCGTATCAAGGCTGGAATGCAGTCAACCATCGAGACCAACAACATATTGAAAAAGGCACTTGAGACGGCTAATATGGATGTGCTCGAAAACGACATCAACAAGCGCTGGATAACCAATCTTTATGGAAACTTTGTTGGCGAGAGCGGAACCTGTATTGAAGACGTCACCTCCAGGATTCATCCCGACGACATGGGTATTTTGAATGAGAAATTCAGAAAATTGATAAACAGGGAAGAGGAGGGTGCTGAATGTACATTCAGATATAATGCAGGAACCGATGACTCACCCAACTGGCGCACGCTATATGCCAATATCCTTCCGGAATTGGATAATTATGATAATGTGGTTAAACAGATCACTACCATTAACGATATCACCGAAGAGACCCGCCAGGACAAAATCGACCACGAAACATCGGAGATATACAAACATATATTTGATATGCCTATTGTGGGCCTGGCTCTCTATGACAGCGATGGACAGTTTATCGAGGCCAACCAGGTGATGCGTGATATATTCAAAAACGTAAACCACAACACCGACATCTTTGCCTACACCTCGATTTACGACTTCCCCGCATTTGCGGGAATCATCGACCGCACTACAAAGGAAAACCTGTTTTTCTGCACTTATTCCGACACCACCAACGATGGAATGCCCAACTTCGTGGAAATACGTATGCGACATATCAAGGACGATAACGGCAATATCATCTATCGCATGATTACAGCACGAGATAAGAGCGACGAGCGGGAGATGTACCGCCAGAGCCGCCTTAACGACGAGAAGGTAAGGATGGTGAGCGAACAGATGATGCAATATGAGAACGAGCTGCGCTATCTGCTTAAGGGCAGCATGATGAGAGTGTGGAAGTCGAGCATACAAAACGAGACCATCCGTCTCTATCGCGACCTTCACACCTTCGACATGAAATACACCTTTGCCGAGTTCCTTGATGGTATTGAAGAATCCAAGAGAGATGAAGCCCTGAAACTCATCGACCCAAGAACCAATGGGGGTAAATCACATAATTCAACATTGCTTATTTATGACAAGCAAAGCAGAACAAAGATGTGGTACACCATCAACAGTATTCCCGAGCATGACGACCATGGCAACATAATCGGCAGCTTCGGATTGATACACAATATCAACAACCTGATGGAGACCCAATTGAAGATGCAGAAGGAAAAGGAGCGTGCCAACGACTCAAGCCGTCTGAAGAGTACTTTCCTTGCAAACATGAGTCACGAGATACGCACACCACTTAATGCCATCGTGGGATTCTGCGACATCCTGCATAGCATTGAGTCGCCAGAGGAAAAAGCCGAACTGCTAAAGATTATCCACAACAACTGCAACAACCTGTTGCAGATAATCAACGACATACTTGTATTGTCGGAACTTGACTCCAACGGCATGACCATCAATCCCGAGAAATGCGATTTTGCCCAAGAGTTCACCCTGCTTTGCAAGTCGCTTGAGCAACGAGTGAGCGAACCGTCGGTGAAATTCATTACCGAAAATCCCTACTCCTCACTCATGGTTAATATCGACAAGGGGCGCATAAGCCAGGTAATCACCAACTTCCTCACCAACTCGGTGAAATACACCCACGAGGGGCATATCAAGTTGGGATACATCGTTAAGGACAATGGCCTTCGCATCTATTGCGAAGACACCGGTAGCGGTATTCCAAAAGACAAATTGGAGAAAATCTTCGAGCGTTTCTTCAAGGTTAACGAATACATCCAGGGAGCCGGTATCGGATTGAGTATTTGCAAGGCCATCGTAAATAAATGCAATGGAAAAATTGGCGTGGAGTCGCAAGAAGGCAAGGGTTCCACGTTCTGGATATGGGTCCCTTGTGAAATATTTATGTAAAAAAATGAATTATTTGGCTATTTCCATTAAAATTTCGTTACAGTATTTGGCTGTTTTGACAAATTATTGTATATTTGCACTTAAAAAACGACAACAATGGAAAACAGCAAACTAAGTCCCAATGTCATTTTGGCTGATGCCGACTATATTGACAAGGTGGCATTCGACCTCAGTGTCAATTTTGAGCGCATGCTCGGACGCCGCATCCCACCTGCCGACATGGCAAGATGGATAGATTGTATTGCTCTCGACGGCGGCATACGCGAGGGTGACAACGAAGTGCAGGTGATTCTCGTTCACGAGGGCACCACATCGACGTTAGACAACTTTAGTCCATCGTCTCTCACTGACGACCTCGATGGCAAGGCCTTCAAGGACCATCTCGGCGAGTTTTGTATCTCGGCAATAGCCGTCGAGCAGGAAATGGTGGACAAGGAACACCTCTTCTGCGACTCCTTAATGCATGTGTGCTCCCAACCGGAGGTGAAGCGTGTGATGGTCATCCCCAATGCCGAAACCTATTACGACGGGGTGCGCCGCGCCCTAAAGGACATTGACGACGAGAAGCGTGTCACTGTCTTTGCCATGCAACCTATGCCAGGCGGCAATTTCCGACAGGAAATCCTCGGCTATTCACTTTTAAACGCCTTAGGCATAAGGGCAGAGGAAATAAGTAGCTGCACGAATTAAAAAATTTAGAATTAAAATATAAAAAAAATGGGAAGAATACTTATGATTGGAGCCGGTGGTGTAGCCACCGTTGCGGCATTCAAGATTGCACAGAATGCCGATGTGTTTACTGAGTTTATGATCGCCAGCCGACGAAAGGAAAAATGCGATCAGATTGTTGATGCCATACATAAGGCCGGACACAACATGGACATCAAGACTGCCCAAGTGGACGCTGATGACGTGGAGCAGCTGAAGGCACTGTTTAATGATTTCAAACCCGAACTGGTGGTTAATCTCGCCCTGCCCTATCAGGATCTCACCATCATGGATGCATGTCTGGCTTGTGGCTGCAACTATCTCGACACTGCCAACTACGAACCCAAGGACGAGGCTCACTTTGAGTACTCATGGCAGTGGGCTTATCGTGAGCGATTCGAGAAAGCCGGTCTGTGCGCCATACTCGGTTGCGGATTCGACCCCGGCGTGACGAGCATCTTCACAGCCTATGCTGCCAAGCACCATTTCGACGAGATACAGTATCTCGACATCGTGGATTGCAATGCAGGCAATCACCACAAGGCATTTGCCACCAACTTCAACCCCGAAATCAATATCCGCGAGATTACCCAAAAGGGACTTTATTGGCAGGATGGCAAGTGGGTAGAAACCGAACCGCTCGAGTTCCATCAGCCTCTCACCTACCCCAACATCGGTCCTCGTGAAAGCTACCTGCTCCACCACGAGGAGATAGAGAGTCTTGTCATCAACTATCCCACCATCAAGCGCGCACGCTTCTGGATGACTTTCGGTCAGCAGTATCTCACATATCTCGATTGCATTCAGAACCTCGGAATGTCACGCATCGATGAGATCACCTACGAGGCTCCCCTCGCCGACAATCCTTCCGAGAAGGTTAAGGTGAAGATTGTTCCCTTGCAGTTCCTCAAGGCCGTACTGCCTAATCCCCAGGATTTGGGTGAGAACTACGACGGTGAAACAAGTATTGGTTGCCGCATCCGTGGATTGAAGGACGGCAAGGAGCACACCTATTATATATATAATAACTGCAAGCATCAGGATGCCTATCAGGAGACAGGTATGCAGGGTGTGAGCTACACCACTGGTGTGCCCGCAATGATTGGTGCGATGATGTTCTTCAAAGGATTATGGAACACTTCTGGTGTTCACAACGTAGAGGAGTTTGATCCCGATCCATTCATGGAGCAGCTCAACAAGCAGGGCCTGCCCTGGCATGAAATCCACGATGAAGACATAGAGCTCTAAGTCTTTATCCACAGATTTCCACGAATTGATTAAAAAAAGGATTATCACAGATATTATGGCTGCCCAGCCAAAATCTGTGATAATCCAATTAAAAATATCCTCTGAGGAAATCTGTGGATAGATCAGATTCCTTAATTCTCTTTTATGGCCTCCATAATCTTGGCCTCCAATTCCTCGGCCAATTCCGGATTGTCTTTGATTACCTGTTTAGTAGCGTCTCGTCCTTGAGCTAGGCGGGTATCGTTATACGAGAACCAACTACCGCTCTTCTGTATAATACCGTATTCCACACCCAAGTCAACGATTTCGCCCACTCTTGATATACCCTCTCCAAAGGTAATCTCAAATTCCGCCTTGCGGAATGGTGGTGCCACCTTGTTCTTAACAATCTTCACCCTCACCTGGTTGCCAATCACGTTATCACCATCCTTAATGGCTGTCACGCGACGGATATCAAGGCGCACGCTGGAGTAGAATTTCAATGCATTACCTCCGGTGGTTGTCTCGGGATTACCGAACATCACGCCGATTTTCTCTCTCAGCTGGTTGATGAAGATACATGTGGTATTTGTCTTGCTGATGGTACTGGTCAGTTTGCGCAGCGCCTGACTCATCAGTCGTGCCTGCAGTCCCACAACATTGTCGCCCATGTCGCCCTCGATCTCCTTTTTCGGAGTAAGTGCGGCCACAGAGTCAACCACCACAATATCCACCGCAGCCGAGCGGATGAGCTGGTCGGCAATCTCCAGGGCCTGTTCACCATTGTCAGGTTGTGATATTATCAAGTTGTCGATATCCACACCAAGTGCAGCAGCATAGAATCGGTCGAAGGCATGCTCCGCATCAATAAATGCAGCAATGCCGCCCGCCTTCTGGGCCTCTGCAATGGCATGAATGGCAAGTGTAGTCTTACCCGACGACTCCGGACCATAGATCTCAATAATTCGTCCCTTGGGATATCCACCCACACCGAGCGCCACATTGAGTGAGATGCTACCAGTAGGTATCACCTCCACCTGTTCAATTTTCTCGTCACCCAATTTCATTATAGATCCCTTGCCATAGTCTTTTTCAATTTTCGACATGGCAGCTTGGAGAGCCTTCAATTTGCTCTCCCTTTCATTAAATATATCTTCTTCTTTTTTTGCCATAATATATTATTCAATTTTTCAATCTTTCAATTTTTCAATCTTCTTACATCACCTTTCCATTCTTGTCAAACTTCACGATGACACCCTCGCTGGCATAAATCCAGTCCTCACGTCCGTTGCGATCCTTGGCCACGCGGTCGGGCGAACCCTTTGCCATCTTCACTGCCTGCTTGTTCATACCCTTGATGACGCGTCCCTGCTGTATGGCAGTCACATGGTTGGGCGGGAATCCCTTCATGTCAGCAGTTCCCTTTATAAAGAGGTAGTTGAAGTAGTCCTCGCGATGTCCGTCGATGTCACCAGCCACATTGTCATCATGCTCGAAGCACACATCCTTGTAGAACACCTCTCCAGTCTTCAGACTCTTGAGCGTGAGTTGTCTGTATATCGTACCATTCTTTGCCTGAATCGCCTTGATGGTGAATGTCGATAGGCGCATCACTGTCACCTTCTTGCCCTGCTCATTTGTCATGGTAGTGCGATAGCGGGTGTAGTAAGTCTGTCCGATATACGAGGCATACTCCTTGGAAGTCGCGATATTCTCGTCGGCCAGTTCAAACGAACCGTAGAAAGTGAATTTCTTGTTGTCCATGATGAATTCGTCGTCGCGCATGCCACTGTTGGTCTTGCTCATCGCCACATTCTGATAGAACTCCTTGCCATTCTTGTCGGCCACGATAATCTTCACGGGGAATTTTCTTGTTCCCACTCCAACAGCCACCACCTTCACTTCCTCGTTGGCAGGCACCTTCACCTCAGCATATCCATCGCCGTGATAATCGGTATCCTCGCGGAAGAGTGTAGTGCGTGTGTAAAGCGTTTTTCCCATGAGCAGCGAGCGTGCAATATCCACATCGCCCAGGTAGGCCAACGTGGGCACACCCATCTTGTTGTAACAATAGTCATCGAATGAACCGCGAGGCACCTGGTAATAGTAGGCCTTACCGTCGTCCTGGCATGTAAAGTTGATGCGGGCGAATCCCTCGGGCGTCTCGGTGTGGTTCTTGTATATCATAATCTTATGCATCAGTTTGCCGCTGCTCACCTCCTTGCCGGTTGACGCATCGCAGAAGGTATTCACCACGAGGTCATACTTTTCAGGTATCACCATAAACTTCATACCCTCCTTCCAGTTGCACAGACTTTGATACTTAAAATTCTGACTGATGAAATCGGTGGCAGTAGCCTCTTCTTCCTCAGTTTCTCCACTTGTGTTGGTCTCTGCCTTCTTTTCGGGGGCAGATTTCTTGGCACTCTTGGTCTTCACGATATATGAATCCTGTGCCATTCCCGACATTGCCATCATTAGGGCGAATGTCATTGTTGCTACTTTCTTCATTTCCATACTCTTATAAGAGGTTATATAATCTAATTAGTTGTTTCACGTTGCGAAATTAAATAAAAAAAAAGAAACGACAAAGAAAATTGCCAAAAAAATGACATAAATCTGCCAAATTGTCAGTTTTTCGGGTTTTGGCACACGCTTGGCACATGCTTTGCACGACTTTAAGTGACAACGGAGCCATAGATAGACTCCTAATATAAATATGTATAATAACAAAATAAAAAAATAGATTAATTATGGGAAAGATTATTGGAATCGATTTAGGAACAACTAATTCATGCGTTGCTGTATTTGAGGGCAACGAACCAGTTGTAATCGCCAACAGCGAAGGCAAGCGTACTACTCCTTCTGTAGTTGGTTTTGTTGAAGGCGGCGAGCGTAAGATTGGCGACCCGGCTAAGCGTCAGGCTATCACCAATCCTAAGAACACCGTTTATAGCATCAAGCGCTTCATGGGTGAGAATTGGCAACAGGTGGAGAAGGAGGTCAACCGCGTACCGTTCTCTGTAGTCAACGAGGGTGGTTATCCACGTGTTGACATCGACGGTCGCAAATACACTCCGCAGGAAATCTCTGCAATGGTTCTCCAGAAGATGAAGAAGACTGCCGAGGACTATCTCGGACAGGAGGTTACAGATGCCGTGATCACCGTTCCTGCCTACTTCTCCGACTCTCAGCGTCAGGCCACTAAGGAGGCAGGCCAGATTGCCGGACTCAATGTACGCCGTATCGTCAACGAGCCTACAGCAGCCGCTCTCGCTTATGGTGTGGATAAGGCCAATAAGGATATGAAGATTGCAGTGTTCGACCTCGGTGGTGGTACATTCGATATCTCTATCCTCGAGTTTGGTGGCGGTGTGTTCGAGGTGCTCTCCACCAATGGTGACACCCACCTCGGCGGTGACGACTTCGACCAGGTAATCATCGACTGGCTCGTACAGGAATTCAAGAACGACGAGGGTGCCGACCTCACTGGCGACCCGATGGCTATGCAGCGCTTGAAGGAGGCTGCCGAGAAGGCTAAGATTGAGTTGTCAAGCTCTACCTCTACCGAGATCAACTTGCCTTATATCATGCCTGTAGGCGGTGTGCCCAAGCACTTGGTTAAGACTCTCACTCGCGCAAAATTCGAGCAGCTCGCTCACAATCTCATCCAGGCATGTCTCGTACCCTGCCAGAATGCTATGCGCGATGCCAAGCTCAATACATCCGACATTGACGAGGTAATCCTCGTGGGTGGTTCAAGCCGTATTCCTGCCGTTCAGACTCTCGTAAAGAACTACTTCGGCAAGGAGCCTTCTAAGGGTGTCAACCCCGACGAGGTAGTGGCAGTAGGTGCATCTATCCAGGGTGCCATTCTCAACAAGGAAGGCGGTGTAGGCGACATCGTATTGCTCGACGTAACCCCGCTTACCCTCGGTATCGAGACTATGGGTGGCGTGATGACCAAGCTCATCGAGGCCAACACCACTATCCCCTGCAAGAAGAGCGAGGTGTTCTCTACAGCAGCCGACAACCAGACTGAGGTTACAATCCATGTTCTTCAGGGTGAGCGTCCTATGGCAGCCCAGAACAAGAGCATCGGTCAGTTCAACCTCACCGGCATCGCTCCCGCACGTCGTGGTATTCCTCAGATTGAGGTAACCTTCGACATCGACGCCAACGGTATCCTCAAGGTATCTGCCAAGGACAAGGCTACCGGTAAGGAGCAGGCCATCCGCATCGAGGCTTCATCTGGTCTTAGCAAGGAGGAGATCGACCGTATGAAGGCTGAGGCAGAGCAGAATGCCGCTGCCGACAAGGCTGAGCGCGAGCGTATCGACAAGCTCAACCAGGCCGACTCGATGATCTTTACCACCGAGAACTTCCTGAAGGACAATGGCGACAAGATTCCAGCCGACCAGAAGCAGAATATCGAGAATGCACTCCAGCAGCTCAAGGATGCTCACAAGGCTCAGGACATCTCTGCCATCGAGAGTGCCACCACCAACCTCAACAACGTCATGCAGGCAGCCTCTGCCCAGATGTACCAGGGAGCACAGGGAGGACCTCAGCCTGGAGCTGATCAGGGCTCTGCCAACGGCGCTCAGGGTGGTCAGCAGTCTCAAGGTGGTCAGCAGTCCGACAATGTTCAGGATGCCGATTTCGAGGAGGTGAAATAAGCACATAGAGAAATAAGAATACAATATCAAATGGAAAGCGTGTAGCTCAATGAGTTACACGCTTTTCTTGTTTTTGGCCGTACACAATAATATTGCTATCTTTGCGTTATTATTATAAACATCTGTACCTTATTTGTACCTGTAAGAAAAAGTAGATATGATGAGAAGAATAGATATTAAGAACTACAAAATGAATGAATTATGGCAGTAGCAAAGTATAAGATAGTACGGAAATGTCCTGTGTGCGGAGAAGAGTTCTTCGCAAGGACTTTGGAGTCCTGGTATTGTTCACCCAAATGCTCCAAGGTGGCGTGGAAGCGTAAGCATGATGAAGAAAAACGCCAACTTGAACTGGACAAGATTGTAAGCAATATGCCCAAGTCTAAAGAGTATATCAGCATAACGGAAGCGTATGCTATGTTTGGTGCAAGCCGCTCAACCATTTATAGGCTCATCTACATGAAAAAGATTTCCTTCATTGAGCCAGAGAAAGGAATACGACTTGTATGCAAAGGAGAACTAATGAATCTGTTTCCGTTAAGACAGTCTCCGCTTGACACCAAGCCAAGGAAACCAGTTACCATGTACCGCATGGAACCAGAGGATTGCTATACAATAGGTGAGATTTCCAAGAAATTTCATCTGGATGACAGCACCGTGTATGCTCATATACGAAAATACTCAATACCGACCCGGCAAATCGGTAATTATGTGTATGCTCACAAGGAATCAATAGACAAACTTTATAAAGATATAAAACCATTATGAAAAGATTAGATTATACTAAAGTCTCCGTCAAATTAAAGAAAAGTGAGTGGAGAGATGAGTGGTTCATCTATCTTGAAGCTTATCCTGTTTATGAGACGGGAAATGACAAACCCAAACGAGTGCGTGAATATCTCAGGAGGTCTATTACTACCCCTATATGGGATAAACGACGAAGCGAGCGAGCCGTTGCTGGTAGAATAAAGTACAAGCCCAAGCGAGATGACAATGGCGTTATTCAGTGTAAATCCAAGCAAGATATGGAAACTTGCCTTTATGCGGATGGCGTTCGAGTCCTGCGTCAAAAAGAGTACGACAACATGGCTCTCTTTACTGACCAGCAAATGGAAATGGCAGAACAAAGCGAACGCTCAAAATGCAATGTTCTGGAGTATATTGAGAAGTTAATCAAAGAAAGAGAGGAAACTGCGTCAGAATCGATAGTTGTCAACTGGCGCAGATTGCACACACTGTTGTCAATGTTTGCCAAGTGTGACTACATACAGTTCTCGCAGATTGACATGAAGTATATTGAGGCATTCCGTTCCTTCTTGATAAAGGCACCGCAGGGTGGTTCTAAGAAAGGAACTATTTCAAGGAATACGGCATCGACGTACTTCTCTATCTTCAAGGCGGCACTCAAACAAGCTTTCGTGGATGGCTATCTGAATTGTGATATTGCTGCCAAGGCTAAAAATATCATGTTTCAGAGTGCTCGAAGAGAGTATCTGTCACTGGAAGAACTTAATATATTGGCAAAGACTCCGTGTGATGATATACTAAAACGGGCAGCCTTGTTCTCTGCACTGACAGGAATGCGACATAGCGATATTCAAAAGCTTAAATGGTCAGAGGTTGAAGAATACAATGGTGGGTACCGTCTCAATTTCACTCAGCAGAAGACTAAGGGCGTTGAATACATGCCTATATCGCCACAGGCATACAAGCTTTGCGGTGAGCGCAAGAAAGACGGAGAACTGTTGGTGTTTGCCGGACTGCCTGACCCTTCATGGATATCTAGGCCTTTGGAACGGTGGGTAAAAGCATCAGGGATTACCAAGCACATCACCTTTCATTGCTTCCGCCACACCTATGCAACGTTACAATTGGCTAACGGTACAGACATATATACCGTAAGCAAAATGTTAGGGCATACCAATGTAAAAACCACGCAAATCTACGCAAAAGTAATTGACAAGAAGAAAGATGAAGCTACAGAAGCTTTTAAGTTGGACATAGATGAATAGTGATTATCATTTGTAAGCACTTAGTATAGAAGACCACTTGTATCAATAAGTCCTTTATTGTACAGGTGGTTTTTAGTGCCTTTCATTTTCAACATTCTATGTAATGATGCTATTGTTTTGGCACTTTAACCTTTCGTGGAAACCAAACATTTATAACAATAAACAGATAAAAATGAAAAAAGACAGCCTTTTTTGGCTTCTCTCTTTTTGAAGAGAGCAAGCGTGTCCACAAACATGTGGAGTGTACAGAAGACTTCTACAGAGAACTGTATGAGTTGTTTGAGATCGCAAGAAGTTGGTATCTTCAAGCTGAAAAGAATCATATGAAGACAGAGTACTTCATAGAACTATTTGAGCGCAGTCACCAATATATTGACTGTGATTGTGCACGTTGTAAGAACTCGCGACAGATGGCAATTGGCATTATTGGTACTTTGTTTAGAGACTCTAAGTGTGTGTCAATAATCAAGAAAAAAGAAGATTATTCCAAGCAGGAACTTATTGAGTTGTTTCTTCAACATGTGGGTACTGGTCTGCCAATCCTTACCCGAAAGAAATCGTCCATCCTCACTTTGGGATGCCAATTGTCAGACAGACAGATGGATTTGTTGGTAGAACTTGTCCAAAGTCACGACATATTTGATTTTGCCGACAACAGTGATGTGCGTAGCGAGTTGTGTCGCCTATTCAAGTGCGACTTGGACGCATCTATCCGTGTAAAGAATGTACGTAATGTAGCCGTACTGTTTGACGCTATGGCTCAATACCATTTGATAAACAATAATTGGCAATATGTCATGGGAGAAGGTCGCTTCTTAACCAGTATCAAAAAGGATGGAACAGAGAAATTCATAACTTCAAGTTGTCTTTCCTCTTCTCTTTCAAGGATAAGAAGAAACGTTTCCATGACAGCAAGTCAATATGCCATCTGCAAATCCATCGAACAGATATTAAGAGAGGAATAAATCACAATAATTCTGCTAAATGAAAGTAAAAACGTGATAGTTTGGTTGATACTGCCTTACTATCACGTTACTTTTTCTATTTAGTGACAGTCTCCCCATAACTTTGCATCAAAAATCATAAAAAATAATTAGCATGGAAGAAAATAGTATAAGATTTGAAGATATTCCCAACGCTATAACGGGGGTACTGAAAAAGCTGTCATCATTAGAAGACAAGATTGATGGTATATATGAACTTGTTCAATCAGAAAAAGAAGAAACATGGTTTACGGTTGCTGAATTATGTGCTTATCTCCCAACACATCCGGTAGAGCATACCATATATTGCTGGACAAGCAATCGGGAAATACCGTTTCACAAGAGAGGCAAACGCATCATGTTCCTCAAATCTGAGATAGATGAATGGCTTCAAGGAACCAAGGGCAAATCGAAGAACGAGATTCAAAGAGAAGCAGAGGAATATGTACTATCTACACAAAGAAAGAATAGACGGCTAATATAACCGTGCTACTGTCTGTAAACAATTTAATTAAGGTACGTGACACATGAATGAAAGACATTTTAGACTCTATGAGCGAATTGTCGCAATAGAAGACAGTTTGGAGGCTTTGGGACCTATTGACAAACTAATAGAGCGAATCGAGGAATTGGAGAAGATGGTCAAGCAGACCAAAACCGTCTTGGGGTTTGACGAAGCATGTAAGTATATTGGTGTTTCTGAAAGCCTGCTATACAAACTTACAGCCGCAAAAGAAGTTCCACACTATAAGCCAAGGGGAAAAATGCTGTATTTTAATAGAGAAGAAATCGACAAGTGGCTGCTCCAAAACAAACAAGAGGTCATTGGAATGGTAACGAAAATAGAAATTGATAATCCGAAAGAATGAAAATGGAAGAAAATAACAAACATGTACAGCCTAACTCAAAAGAGGAAGGAGTACAGCGTCTCAATCGCATATTGAGCGAATCGTTGATAAAGGCAACAGATACTTATAAAACACCTCCTCAGATTATATGGGTTGATAATTCCAGCATAGCCACATTGGGCAACTTCAGTGCTTCTACTGGTAAGGCAAAGGCGAAAAAGACCTTCAACGTGTCTGCCTTGGTAGCCGCTTCCCTCGCCAACGGCAAGGTACTGAACTATCGCGCCAGTCTGCCAGAGGGGAAACGCAAGATACTGTATGTAGATACGGAGCAGAGCCGCTATCACTGCCATAATGTGCTGGAGCGCATCCTGAAGCTCGCTGGTCTACCTACAAGCATCGACAACGAGAACCTTGACTTTATCTGTCTGAGAGAGTACACGCCCTCCGTCAGGATAGAGGTCATAGACTATGCGCTTGCCCAAGACCAAAGCTATGGACTGGTCATCATCGACGGAATCAGAGACCTGCTTCTCGACATCAACAATGCGGGAGAATCGGTCGAGGTCATCAACAAGATGATGGAATGGTCATCAAAGTATGACCTGCACATCCATTGCGTATTGCATCAGAACAAGGGCGACAATAACGTGCGCGGGCATATCGGTACGGAGATGAACAACAAGGCAGAGACGGTGCTTGTCATCACCAAGAGCACCACCAATCCCGACATCAGCGAGGTGAAGGCGATGCACATCCGTGAGAAGGAGTTCAAGCCGTTTGCCTTTACAGTCAATGAGGAAGGGTTGCCAGAGATTGTCGAGCACACGCCGGAGAAGGAAGAAGGTGACAAGCAACCGTCAAGGTTTACTTACCAAGACTTGACATCCGAACAGCATAACGAGGCGCTGACGGCTGCATTCAAGGAGAAACCTATCAAAGGATTCGATCGCATGGTGGAGGAATTAACGCAAGCCTATGCAGACATTGGCTTTAAGCGTGGCAGAAGCGTCATCATCAAAATGCTGAAATACCTGATTAACGAGCAAAAGCTCATAGTGAAGCGGGATAATCATTACTATTTCGGATATACACCTGCCGAGATTGACCTGTTCCATGAAGAGGAATAAAAACAGTTCAGAAACCAGTTTAGTTTACGTCCGTACCTATATATAAGAAATAAGGCCAAAGTAAACCGAAATCGGAGGCTGAATTGGGAAGCGGAAAAGTAGTTTAGCAAATGGTTTAGTTTACGGGTGTGCCTATATAGGAGAAAGGGTAAAGTAAACTGTTTCCATGGACAAAGTAAAACCGAACAAATGAAAGTACAATGAATATTGAACAATCGAAGAAACTGAGCATTATAGACTTCTTAGACAAGGAGAATGTAACGCTGAAAAAGAAGAAGGGCAATGCCTACTGGTATCTGTCACCCTTCAGGGACGAGAAGACCGCATCGTTCAAGGTCAGCAAGAAGGAGAACCTGTGGTACGACTACGCCATTAAGGAGGGCGGTGACCTTGTGGAGCTGGTAAAGCGTATGTATAACAAACAATCCGTTTCCGATGCCCTTGCCTACCTTGCGTCCAAGAGTATTGCCACTGTGGATAAGGCAATCGAGACCGCTATCGCAGCCAAGGAATACACGACAACCAAGATGAACGATGTGAAGCTGCTCCCACTGAGCAACCATTCTCTGCTGTCCTATTTCAGTAGCCGACGGATAGACATCACCATTGGCAGGATGTATTGCAGGGAGATACACTACAAGGTTGAGCAAAAACATTACTATGGCATTGCCTTTGGCAATCTGAGTGAAGGACATGAGGTGCGCAATCCCTATTTCAAGGGCTGCATCGGGCATAAGGACATCACCCTGCTTGCCCATACGTTCAACGAGTGGCAAAACGGTTGTCTGGTCTTTGAGGGCTTCATGGACTTCCTTGCTTATATGACCCTCGTTAAACAGCAAGACCGATGGTTTGTCGTTGAAAGCCCTTGCGACTATATGATACTGAACTCAGTCGCCAACCTCAAACAGGCATTGCATTACCTTGACCGTTACACCCACATCCATTGCTTCCTCGACAACGACCAGGCAGGACGCAAGACGGTTGAGAGCATCAGCAATGTATTCGAGTACAGGGTGACGGACGAGTCCTTCAGATATGCCGACTACAAGGATGTCAACGACTATCTGATGAGGAAGAAACGAACGGCATCTGAATGACATTATAAAGACGAAAACACCATCATTTGATGCAAAAATGGCTCAAATGCATTGAAATTACATATCAAATCTGCACTTTTTCGCCCAAACATGCTTGATTCTCAATTATTATCCTTATTTTTGCATCGTTTTAATACATTATTAAAATGTAGCAGAATGGAATTGAAAAAAGAAATAAGGATATTGGGCAGACGCTTTGAGGTGGAACCTCGTGCCAAGGAAAGCCTGAAAGGCATCACGGTTGGCGAGAAACTCTCATACCGTTTCTATGATGGCACATACCAAGGCACGCCCCTGCTGTTCGTTGAGCCCAAGAAGGGCAATCCCTCTCCACGGACTTGCGCCATCACGGGCAAGCGGTTGACCGAAGCCCTGGGACTGCCTGCGGTGTTTATCCTTGCGCCCGGACCCACCTACGAGCGACACAGACTGGCAGACAAAGGAGTCTTCTTTGTCATGTCCGAGGAATATGCCCATCTGCCAGGCATCATAGCATTGGAGAAGACAAGCAACAGGAAGATTGCCGAAGTATTGACCCCTGTGGCGCAATACATACTACTCTATCACCTACAGGTGGGCAGTATTGAAGGAATGTCGCCAAGGGATATTGCACCGTTGCTTCCATATTCTTACGAAAGCGTCACGTTGGGTGTCACCTGTCTTGAAGATGTAGGACTGTGTCAAAAGATTCAGAACGGACAGCGCAGCAAGGTGGTACACTTCGAGTTGAAGGGCAAGGAACTGTGGGACAAGGCTCAGAACGTCTTGCTGTCACCTGTGGAGAACCGCATCTTTTGCGATGACATACGCTTGGATGCGGAATACCCCGTATGCGGCATCAATGCCCTGGCACATTATTCCATGCTTAATCGTGACCGGGAAGAGATGATAATGATGACAAGCAAGGAATATCGTGCCGTCAAGTCGGCTGATGTCATGGAGAATCCCAACATCTATGACGGCAACTATATCATAGAGGTATGGAAATACCCTGTTGTCAGCAAAATGGGCGACAAAAGCCAGTGGGTTGATCGCCTTTCCCTTGTCCTTTCGTTGAGAGATGATGATGATCCGAGAGTAGAAAAAGAAGTAGAACGAATAATCAGTGAACAGAAATGGAAGGATTAGTCAAGTTCCGTGAAGCATTTGCGGAATACTCAGAAAACTATGTGGTGATAGGCGGAGCAGCCTGTGACATCACCATGACCAATACCGTGGTGCGTCCACGCGCCACACACGACATCGACATGATAGTCATCGTAGAGAACATGACCGAGGCTTTCGCCAATCGCTTCTGGCAGTTTGTGCGGGAGGCTGGCTATCGACCTGAAAAGAGGAAACAGGAGGCTGGTGAGCCACCAAGGTATGAAATGTATCGTTTCCTTGATGGTAAAGACGGCTATCCCGAGATGATAGAACTGCTGTCACGCCACCCCGACGTGCTTGGAGAGCCAAAGGGATTTGTCATAGAACCTATCCCGACCGATGAAGATGTGTCGAGTCTTAGTGCCATCATCATGGACGATGATTACTATCACTTTACTATCGCACACAGCCAACTGACTGATGGCATACGCCATGCCAATTCCGCTGCCTTGATAGCACTGAAGGCAAGAGCCTACCTAAATCTCATGGCAGACAAGCGGGACGGCAAGCATGTGAACACCAAAGACATCAAGAAGCACCGTTCGGACATCCTGAAAAATGTGGTCATAATGACTGAGGACAACATTGAGGCTCCTGCTTCAATAGTGGCATGTATAAGGGAGTTTGTCGCCTCCATCAGAGCCGACTGGTCAACTCTCGCAGAACCATTGTCAAAGTCACTCGGTCAAGACGAGGCATTTGTGACCGGACTGTTAGATCAACTGGATGAATTGTTTATAGAAGCATGACCAATATGAAGATACAATACGCATCCGACCTGCATCTGGAGTTTGCCGACAATTGGCGGTATCTGAAAGCCCACCCCTTGGAGGTGACGGGCGACATACTGCTGCTTGCCGGCGACATCGGCTATCTCGGCGATGACAACTACTCCAAGCATCCCTTTTGGGACTGGGCATCGGAGAACTACAAGGAGGTGCATTGCTGCATGGGTAACCATGAGTTCTACAAATACTACGATGTGGCAACACTGCCCGACGGTTATCTCTTGAAGATACGTCCCAACGTGTTCAGCCACTACAACGGTGTTGTGAGGATTGGCGACACCGACATCATCCTCTCCACCCTTTGGTCGAGGATTCCTTTGGAGGACGCTTACTTCACCGAGCAAGTGATAAGCGACTTCCGCCGTATATTATATAAAGGTGAGCTGATGACCCATGCCCAATTCAATGCTGAGCATGAACGTTGCCTCACCTTTATCAAGGATGCAGTGGCATATTCGCAAGCAGCCCATAAGATTGTTGTCACCCATCATGTACCATCGTTCCGTATGCTCCACCCAAAGTTTCAAGGCAGCAAGGCAAACGTGGCGTTCACCGTAGAGTTGGAGGACTATATCACCGATAGCGGCATAGACTATTGGATATACGGACATTCGCACACCAACATCGATGCCAGGATAGGCAACACCCAATGCTTGTCCAACCAGTTGGGCTATGTTTTCTCTAACGAACATCAGGACTTCTCCCATGGCAAGTACCTGACCATATAGCCATCCACATTTTTTTCATCCACCCTCTTTACAAGCTCTTCCCTATCGGAAGGGCTTTTTTTGTGCCTTTCGAGTTTGATTTTTGAGTATGATTGCGAGTGTAATCAAAATTAGAGTTAAGATTTGGCTCCGCGGAAAGTCATTTCGGTTTAAGATTGAAGAAAAGGTAGTTCCTTTGCATCGGCAATAAGCCAAACCATAGTAAAATCAAACTTGAAAATATGAAGTCATTTGTAATATTCGCCATTGTCGTGACCATAATCTATGTCATCTACTATACGGTCATCATCGTGCAGGATCTGTACGGAAAGCCCAAGGACGAGAAGTCACAGGGCGAGTCGTTTGATGTCAGTGACATGACCGACGAGGAAGAGTCGATAGCGGTCAGCGAGAGCGACGGTGGTTTCAGCGTAGGCGACAACCAATATGAGACAGCCTACGAGGAGAAGCAGCTTGCAGAGCCTACAGAGGAGGCAGCCGCCACTGCGGAAGAGAGCAAGCCTCATGTGCTTGAAAAGATACAAAGCGCAATCGAGAAGAAGATGGAGGAAGTGAATACCACCTATTCCGACCCCATGTATTCGGAAGAATTGAACAACACCATCATCGCCCGCGGTCTTCGTCACAATGGACGTGACATGGTCAAGGTGGAATCACTCAATAATGAGATATGATGTCAAAAACAAGAAGTGCATTTCTATCATTATATGCCGCTTTAACCCCAGCTCTGGCCAGTGCTAAGTGTGGCAACGTGGACTACAGCTGGGGAGCGGACGCACTTGCGAGTGCCCATGACTATGCCGTGACGATGATGCTCTATATCGTTTATCTGTGCTATGCAGTGGCGGGCATCGTGGTCATAGTCAGCGCCTTGCAGATATATATAAAGATGAATACGGGCGAAGAAGGAGTGAAGAAGAACATCATGATGCTGGTGGGAGCCTGCCTGTTCCTCATAGGAGCGACCATCGTCTTCCCCGCTTTCTTCGGTTATCAGATTTGAGATACAGGTGATACGAGATAAGATAACTCAAAGTGTAACAAATTAAAAGGTAAAAAGAATGTTTGAAAGGATTAACAAGAAGGTGAAGGGATTCTTCTCTTCACAGCGCATGAAAACGCTCGCCCTGATGTTGCTTGTCGGCACCACCGCAGCAATGGCACAGAACGCAGCCGGCGACTACTCGGCAGGAACGACCGCGCTTACCACAGTGACGGAGGAGATTGCCAAGTATGTACCTATCGTGGTGAAGCTCTGCTATGCCATTGCAGGTGTCGTTGCAATTGTCGGAGCCATAAGCGTTTACATCGCCATGAACAACGAGGAACAGGACGTGAAAAAGAAGATCATGATGGTCGTCGGCGCATGTATTTTCCTCATTGCAGCAGCCCAGGCACTGCCTCTGTTCTTCGGCATTGGAGGTTAAACGCAGCGTGAGATTGTGAGTATGTAGAACGTTAAAACACTGACAGTTATGGCAGATACAAAGCAAGAGCGTTTTCCGGATTATCCCATTTTCAAGGGACTGCAACGTCCATTGGAGTTCTTCGGGTTGCAGGGACGCTACATCTACTGGGCGGCAGCCACCGCAGGAGGAGCCGTTGCGGGTTTCATCCTCGGCTACTGCATCTTCGGTTTCGTGGCAGGACTCGTGCTGCTAGTCCTCGCCGTAGCTGTCGGTGGCGTTCTCATCGTCATGAAGCAGCGCAAGGGCTTGCACAGCAAGAAGAGTGACAACGGCATATTCATCTATGCCTATTCAAAGAAAGTGTAAAACAAAAAAGAGAATCCATTATGTCCAAGTGGAAAGCTATCAATGATTGTAAGTGAATGGAGGTGGGGGCATCACGCATGAGGGTGCGCCCGCCTTTTTGCGATTAAAAAAGAAAAAGAACAATGACCCTATACATCATACTCATATTCTCAGCCATCTGCGTGGGCATGGCCATCAGTGTCAAGGCATTCGGCACGGGAGGGAAGCGCAAGCGCATCTTCCAGGACATCTACTTCTCCATCGAGGAAGTGGATGGCATCGGCGTGCTCTATACCAAGACGGGCGAATACTCCGCTGTTCTGAAGATGGAGAACCCTGTGCAGAAGTATTCCGCCAACATCGAGGCCTACTATGAGTTCACCCACCTCTTCGCCGCCCTTGCCCAGACCTTGGGCGAAGGCTATGCGCTGCACAAGCAGGACGTGTTTGTGAGGAAGGCATTCAAGGAAGAGAACGGTGGAAATCATGAGTTCCTGAGCGAGAGTTACTTCCGCTATTTCAACGGCAGACCCTTTACCGACAGCGTCTGCTACCTCACCATCACACAGGAGAACAAGAAGAGCCGTCTGATGTCGTTCGACAACAAGAAATGGCGTGACTTCTTGGTGAAGATACGCAAGGTGCACGACCAGCTGAGGGATGCCGGCGTGAAGTCCCGATTCCTCGGCAAAACGGAAGCCTGCGAGTATGTGGACCGTTTCTTCTCCATGAACTTCCGTGACAAGGTGGTGTCGATGACCAACTTCAAGGTCGATGACGAGACCATCGGCATGGGGGACCGTAGCTGCAAGGTGTATAGCCTTGTGGATGTGGATTATGCCAACTTGCCGTCGGTCATCCGTCCCTACGCAAATATCGAGGTGAACAACACCAGTATGCCCGTTGATCTCGTGAGCATCGTCGATAGCGTGCCCGGAGCCGACTGCGTGGTGTTCAACCAGATGGTGTTCGTGCCCAACCAGAAGCGTGAGCTTGCCCTACTCGACAAGAAGAAAAACCGCCATGCCTCCATGCCCAACCCCAGCAACCTGATGGCTGTAGAGGACATCAAGCGTGTGCAGGAGGTAATAGCCCGTGAGAGCAAGCAGCTCGTCTATACCCACTACAACCTCGTGGTGGCAGTGAGCGGCGACACCGACATACAGAAATGCACCAACCATCTCGAAAACTCCTTCTCGCGCATGGGCATCCACATCAGCAAGCGGGCCTACAACCAGTTGGAGCTGTTCGTCAACTCTTTCCCCGGCAACTGCTATGGCATGAATGCCGACTACGACCGATTCCTCACCCTCGGCGATGCCGCCACCTGTCTGATGTACAAGGAGCGCATCGTGCATAATGAGGACACCCCGCTGAAGATATACTATACCGACCGCCAAGGTGTGCCCGTAGCCATCGACATCACAGGAAAGGAGGGAAAGGAGAAGCTGACCGACAACTCGAACTTTTTTTGTTTGGGTCCTTCGGGCAGCGGCAAGTCGTTCCACATGCATGTCATATGGACTAAAACGCATCTAAAAGAACTCCAAACAAAACTTAGAGAAACGTCATAAATAGCTCATTTTCAATACATATTCATTAACATAACGCTCCAACCGCCTATTGCGAGTTTCATCCGTTTATAGTAATTTTGTACCACGGTTGTACCATGGGCAGAGGGACACACGGTTCTTAATGAGGGTTCTTATTTCCTCTTATTTCCCCTTGTTTCCTCTTAAAAGTTTCCGTCAAGGACCATCCCCCATGAGTCACTGCAAAATTCAAAAATAACGGTAAAAATGAATACTACAACTCGCATTCCAATCGTGCTGATGTCCGTAGAGGAAACAGCGCAGGCAGTAAGCATCAGCGTCAAGACAGTACGCAGTCTTATTCGTCAAGGCAGGCTAAGAGCCGTAAATTTCGGTACACGCATGACCAGGATCTATTTGCAAGACCTTCTTGAAATAGCCAAGGGACAAGGTTATCAGGTGGTTCTCCCTTCTTCCCTATCGTTAGAAGGAGCAACGTCCAAGAAAGCACAGAGGCTAAAAGATGCCGAGACTGGCTCAGTCAACAAGTTGGCAAAGTGTCGCAAGACTCCCAGGGCTGGTGAAAGAGCACCTGATGGAGTAACCCACGACACCCATTACACAATGGCAGAGGTGTTGAGCACCTTTAATATCAAGTATGGAAGATTCTATGAAGTCCGCAATCGTTACCAACTCCAGTCAGTTCACGCATGGGGAACGACCTGCTTCAAGAAAGAAGACGTGGAAAGGGTTATCGGGCTTTATAATGAAGAACAGGGTAAGAACATTTCCGATGACTGGTACACCTGCTTCGACATCATGAAACTCTACGGATTAGGCAAGACACAGGTACGCAGATTTGCGGAGACCCATGGAGTGAGAATCCGAAAGTTCAAAGGCGGAAGAGCCAACTACTATCTGAAAGCAGACTGGGAGGCTGCACGCAAGAAGGCAGAGAAAAGCAGTACTACGACCAAGGCAAAACGGAAGTGAGACACAAGTCAAGAGATGGTTCAAACAAACTCATATACGACCCATGCCGTTGCAATTGCTATGCAGCACCCATCCATGTCGGTCGAAACAAACCCACAACGCAGAGTAACGGATATAAGACAAAAAACGCATCCAATACCTGCTTTTAGTCTGATTTTGAGCGTAAAATCATACTCAAAAGCAAATTCAGGTTAAATTCTGGCTGTATTTGAAGCCATCTTTGCTTTTCTCTTTTCACGGCAATCTAACTTTGCATCGGATTTGAGAGTTAAAGCGTTGCGACCATGGCTATTCGCATCCACAGATACACATCGGTAAGAATAATAAAAGAACAACAATATGACAAACATTTGTACAAAGGTCACCGTGCGGAAACGACCTATCAAGAACGGACAGACTTCCCTCTATCTGGATTTCTATCCTCCAATCCGCAACCCGAAGACAGGCAAACTCTCACGCAGGGAGTACCTTGGTCTTTACATCTACACCAACCCTGTTGAACGCTTTCAGCAGGAGTACAACAAAAGTATGATTCAGAAAGCGGAAATCATCAAGTGCCGCAGGACTGAGTCCATCATCAATGAGGAGTATGGCTTCCTCGACCGCAACAAGGGCAAGGAGAGCTTCTTGGAATATTTCAAGAACCTCATGATTGAGCGTGGCAGCAGCCAGAACTGGGCAACCGCCTACATGCACTTCCACAATTACACGCATGGCGAGTGCCGCTTCTGCGACCTTACCGTTCCGTACTGCCAGGGATTCCTCGACTACCTGTTGTCGGATGCCTGTATGCACAACGGCAAGCGCATGATGGGAACAACAGCCAACAACAACCTTACCAAGTTGAAGTGCATCCTTGCCATCGCATACGAGGACGGACTGCTCAAAGAGAATATCGCCAAGAAACTTGTGCGTGCCAAGGCTCATGGCAACAAGCGGCAGTTCCTCACCAAGGAAGAGTTGTTGCAGTTGTCTCAGACTCCTTGCAAGAGTGATGTCCTTCGCCGTGCAGGTCTCTTCTCCTGCCTCAC
>JALFCW010000119.1 GCA_022771625.1 Prevotella sp. | reverse complement strand
TTGCCTTCCCTCCCTTTACGTTCGGCTACGCCTCACTCCAAGGGAGGGAAGGCATACACAAACTTACGTCAACCTATGGTTAGGGTGGTATACTTTTTAATTATTAGGGGTGGTATACTTTTAAGTTAGAATATACAATTTAGTTAAAATCACATAAATATCACAGAGAATTATTCTATATATTGAATATTTTGATTAACTTTGCCAACAATATTCATGCATAAAAGTGTAGCAAGAAGACTAAAGTTCATGCGTAAAAATGTGGTAAATGAACTAAAGTTCGTGCATAAAAATGTAAATAATGGAAAGAAAAGCTTACAAGCAATTGTTGGAATGGAAGAATAATCCACGGCATAAACCACTAATCGTCAACGGCGCACGCCAAGTGGGGAAGACATGGCTGCTCAAATATTTTGGAGAAAAAGAGTACAAGAATGTTGCATACATAAACTGCGACAAGTCAATCCAGATGAAGGCCATATTCGAAGATGGTTATGACATTCCCCGAATCATAAGAAATATCAGTGCCATGACAAACGTGGACATTCGCCCACATGAAACACTGATAATTCTTGACGAGATACAGTCTATCCCAAAAGGATTGCCGGCATTGAAGTATTTCTGTGAGGACGCCCCAGAGTACGATGTAGCGGTGGCGGGGTCTCTTTTGGGCATACAGTTGCATAGGGGCGAGTCGTTTCCTGTTGGCAAGGTGGATATGCTTAAATTATTTCCGCTGACATTCGGGGAATTTCTTATGGCAAAAGGTGAGAATATCAAGAAGGAAGCATTGGATAATCAAGACTATGAATCAATCGACGCCATCGCTCCGCTGTATGTTGACTTGCTTCGACAATACTATTTCACAGGTGGCATGCCGGCTGCCGTGAGTGCCTTTATCGAGGGCCAGCCTCTGTCGGCCATCAGGCAGATACAACAAGGGATACTGAGCGACTACCAACGTGATTTCTCTAAACATGCTCCTGGCAACGAGGTGCCACGAATCAACCTTGTATGGAATTCCATCCCCTCACAGTTGGGCAAGGAAAACCGTAAGTTCATTTATGGCTTGTTGAAAAAGGGAGCCAGGGCAAAGGATTACGAATTGGCAATACAGTGGTTGGTTGATTGCGGACTGGTATATAAGATTCCGAGGGTGTCAAAAGTTGCCATGCCGTTACGTTTCTACGAGGACTTTTCGGCTTTCAAGCTCTTCACTCTCGATGTCGGCCTGTTTGGGGCTATGGTAAATGCACCTGCTAACGAGATTCTTATCGGAAGTGATATCTTCTCGGAATACAAGGGCACATTTACTGAGCTATATGTCCTTCAACAAATGGAAACCATCAACGACTTGGACATATATTACTATTCCACTGAGGACTCACGCACTGAGATTGATTTCGTTGTGCAGCATGAAGGAAAGGTTACTCCGATTGAAGTCAAGGCTGAGGAGAACCTTCGTGCCAAATCATTACGACAAATTGTCACAAACAACCCGTCGTTGCACGGACTTAGGTTCTCGATGTCCAACTACCGTCATGAGGACTGGCTCGACAACGTGCCGCTATACGGAGTGGAGGCAAGATTCATTGGCAAAAAACCAAACTGTTAAATTCCTATAATTATCACACGATACATATCTAAATTATATAGTATTTTTATGAACAACAAACGTTCAGCTATCGTAATGGGAGCCACCTCGGGCATTGGCTATGAGGTGACTCTAATCCTTGCAAGGCGAGGATGGCGCATCGGTGTGGTTGGAAGACGGGAAGATATTCTCGCAAAGATGTCGGGCGAAATAGATGGTGTCGTGGCATACGAGGTGATTGATGTCAATACCCCAGAGGCTGTTGGCGGTCTGCACAAACTCATCGACAAACTGGGAGGCATGGACTTGTATTTCCATAGTTCTGGTATAGGATACCAAAATACCGCCCTCGATGCCGGCAAGGAGTTGACCACCATTGAAACCAACTGCCTCGGTATGGCAAGACTTGTAGGCGAAGCCTTCCGCTATTTTGAACAGCATCCCGAAACGGATGGACAGATAGCCGTCATCAGTTCCATATCACGGACAAAAGGACTCGGAGCCGCACCGGCATATTCCGCCTCAAAACGATTCACCAGCCATTATCTCGAAAGCCTGTGCCAACTGACGAGTATCAGGAACATACGTAATATTCACATCACAGACATTAGACCAGGATTTGTCAAGACTCCATTGATCGAGGGCAGCAATTTCCCCATGCAACTCGACGCAAGAAAGGTTGCCGTAAGCATAGTGGATGGAATAGAGCGGCGCAAACCAGTAATCACCATCAATTGGCTCTATCGTCTGCTTGTCTTCTTTTGGCAGATGATTCCGCGGTCAATTTGGATAAAAATGAAAGTAAAATGAAAGAAATATATTCTTCGCCTACAAGAGATCACAAAACACTTAGTAAGGGAGTAGCATAACGGGGCTGAGTAGTTAAAGCATAACAATGCCTGTTCTTAAGTCATAAGAACAGGGTATCCTAAGATCATAAGAACAGGGTATCCTAAGATCATAAGAACAGGGCATCCTAAGGTCATAAGAACTGGGCATCCTAAGGTCATAAGAACTGGGCATCCTAAGGTCATAAGAACTGGGCATTCAGTTACCTAGTGAATAAGGCATTCAGTTAGCAAGTGGATAGGGCATTCACTTGTCAAGTGAATAGGGCATTCACTTAACAAGTGATTGTCAGATAAAATAGCCATTTGTCAACTCGTCATCTATCATTGAATTTCCTCTAACCTTCCTGTTTCAGAATCAATAATAAATCCACGAACCACAATATCCTTTGGCACAAGCGGATGGGTCTTGATTGTCTCCACTGTCTTTTTCACCGATGTGGGAGTGTCTTTGAATCCCTCAAGCCAGTGATGCAAGTCTATCCCGCATTTTTCGATAGTGTCAAGTGTTTCGTCAGTCACTCCACGTGCTGTCATTTCATGGCGGAAATGATCGAAGCTCATGTGACAGGCTCCGCAATGAGAATGGGCCACAACCATTATTTCCTCTACTCCCAACTCGTATATGGCGACAATCAGGCTGCGCATGGCTGAGTCGAAAGCCGAGATAACCAGTCCTCCTGCATTCTTAATAATTTTGGCATCGCCGTTCTTCAATCCAAGTGCTGCTGGAAGTAGTTCGGTAAGTCGGGTGTCCATACACGACAATACTGCCAATTTCTTGTCGGGATACTTGTCTGTGATATATTTCTCGTAGCCCTTCTCCGCCACGAATGTCTTGTTAAATTCAATAATCTCGTCTATCATATTTGTAATCCTTTAATACACTCTTTATTACTATTGCCTGCCATAATATTGTATTATATTCGCAAAATCTGCGGCAAAATTACTGAAAAAAAGTTGTATCAGCAAGCTAAATAACAAAAAAAATGCCTTTTTTGCTTGTTTTTTAACGAATGTATTGTATCTTTGCACACAAAAATAAAAAACAATGAAAAAACTGATAATCATGAGCATCTTTGCTATGCTATCGGGCCTGTTTCCTTGTCAGGCCATTGCTGGTAATAATGTAGTTAATTCGGCTGAGGGGTTTTCAATGACTCTGAACATCGACAATTTCAAATGGACACGACAACCAGAGAGTTGCGTCATCAAGGGTGATACCATCGAGGTAGTCACCAAACCGTACACCGACCTTTGGCAACGCACCTATTATCATTTCCGCAACGATAACGCCCCGGTTTTCCAGATGGAGACAGATGAGAAATTTTTCAGTTTCATCGTGAAGACCGATTTCACTGAAAGCCATCATCGCTTTGACCAGTGTGGCATTGTGCTTTACCTCGACAGCGACAACTGGCTAAAGGGCAGTGTGGAATATGAAAACGAAGATTTTCAGCATTTGGGAAGCGTAGTGACCAACAACGGATATTCTGATTGGGCAACAACGGCAATTCCCGCCCAAATAAAGACTATGTGGTACAGGCTCTCGCGCAGAGCAGACGACTATTGCATCGAGTGCTCGCAAGACGGAGTACGCTTCACGCAGATGCGGGTATGCCACATGCATCATGGTGGAGGCAAGATACGGTTTGGCATATATGCCTGCTCTCCGGAACAGTCATCTTTTAAGGCCATATTCACCGATATGAAATTGACAGAATGTGCATGGAAAGCCCACGATGGGCAGCAGCCGGATTGATAAAAGATTTGAAGATGAATAAAATTGAAGAATTGGCTCTCGCCATGATTGACTATAACAATGGCGACCCGAAACGCATACAGCATACTATAATAACAAAACAACTTATGACAAACAAATTTGAAACATCCAGAGTCAATGTACTGCTATTAGTACTCTTGTCGCTGTTTTTGGGCTCATGCAGCGACTCTGACAACAACAGCCC
>JALFCW010000096.1 GCA_022771625.1 Prevotella sp. | reverse complement strand
TGTTCAAGACCTCGCCATATTGTCCCGAAGGCTTCGCACCCAGTCGTTGCCAACTACGCACGCTTCGGTAGGCTACTCTTAACGGAATAAGAGGTTCATTAGTTTCAAAGAACGATTATCTGTACGACTTCATGTCGCAATTCGATTGCAAAGATATTAATTTATTATTATACATAAGGTGTAAAAATCGATAAAAATGGTGTCTTATTTGCAAATTCCAACAATTTTGATACATTTTTATATCACTTGATACATATTCCCGCTCTTATTTTTTGGGGAGACTGTGCGCATTATATAACACTTTCGTTCGAAGGCTTCGAACAGACATTCAAAGCTTTCGAATCTCCGTTCGAAGCTTTCGGATGCACATTCAAAGCCTTGTATTGATACAACGATAACCTGTTGAGAACATATCTCAAGTTAAGTTCTAACAGTTTCACAACTGCTGTTCAGTTGGTTACTGCCTGCCCTATTCACTCAATGTCACTATAGTCTATTCACTCATTGCCACTACAGCTGTTCTTTCATTGCTTCTACAGCTGTTCTTTCATTGCCACTACTGCCTGTTCATCCAATCTTTATTAGACGAAGAATCCCGAAAGCATTTCGGCTTTCGGGATTCTATGATATAGAGAGATGTGATACAATTTATTGTGCGTTGTAAATCAACGAGTCGTCCTTATTGTCTTTCCACCATTCGGCAGGTTTCCCACTCGTAACGTATGTATCGAAATTTTTATAGGCTTTCGAAATATCCTGCAATTCCTTTACCCACTTGTAGTCAGTGCTTACAGCAATCTTGCTTGCAGCCTTGCCTTTAGGAGCAGTAAGCTGTACCCAATCGCTTCCTTTCTGTACCCATATAGGCAAATCTACAATGTTCCCACTTCCATATTGTCCATCTATTATGAAAGGCACAGGGTCCTTATGTGCAGTCCAATCCTCAGTATTGACCATAGTATTGAGACTAACCCCGAATAGCTTGTGCACCTCATAGTCATCATCTAATACACCAATGCAAAGCGGCAACTTACCTCCGGCTGCCTGAAGTGTAATGGTGTGCCTGCCTTCTGAAGGCCAATTCAGCTGAACATCGAATACAACATCGTTGAAGTCGAAGTCGCTACCCTCACTTGCCGACAAGTCTTCGGCGATAATGCGGATGGTTTCTGGTTCGGGCTTGCCTCTGAATCCTGGGGTACAGCCTTTAACGCCAACTTGGAAATCCTCACTTGTAGGAATGAGTTCATCTTTCTCATTGGTCGTCTTACCTACAATTTTAACTGTACTGCTATTAATTATGCCAATAATTTCATAGTATTGTTCTTTTAAGCCCCAAAATGCTTGTTTAGCGGTACAATTACGATTACCTCCTACAATATTATCCCAAGTTCCTGCACAGAGATAAATATTGTTTGAGAAATCTCCGACATTATTGTTCAAGTATGTGAATTTGTCAATTACGTCCAATACCGCATATCCTGATGTCGGACCTGTCCATGTTGTTCCGTTATTGTTCAAAGTACCACATCGTACCAATGCCCCGGCTGCCAATCCAACATATGTAGGTTCGCTCGTTCCATCTTCACTGCTGCTCAGCATAAGTTCGCCATCGCAGATGAGTGAAGAACCTCCAATTCCCTCATAGTTGCGGATGCGCATATTACCTGAACAATAGAACTGACAAGCATTATATAAGCGGAGGTTAGCTGAACTTCCAGTTTGACCGATATTGACAATTCCATGGTTGTAGTAGTGGCTATTGCCAGCACCTCCGTCCATTGTTCCAGCCTTGAGAGTGCCATAGTTGTAGAAGTCGCCACCATTGTTGTTGAACTTGCCGACATCGATAGTACCGCCGTTATAGCTTAACAACTCTGTAGATGTGCCATTATTGAATGCCACAGTGCCTTCACCAGTAATCTCACCTCCGGGAAGAACCACAATCTGTGCCCCGTTTACGCTATTAAGATTGCTGCCTGCTGCCAAGTTGATTTTTCCTCCATTGGCTACGATGATGCGGCCAAGACTACCAACTCTCTGCTCTGCTGTCAGGTTCCATGTACCAGTAACCACAACAGTTCTTTCATAACCGTTTTTCACACCATCAGTATATCCCTCTGTAGCCACAACGTTTATTGAGCCATCCCATGTGCCGGTAATCTTGAAATTGCGGACGAATGTCGGGTCTGCTACCCAACCGCTTTCTCTTGTAATAGTAATACCCCAATAATTGTAATCACCATTATATTCAGATAGTTTATCCAATATTTTTTGGGCTAATGAAGTATCGCTATTATAGTTCCAATTCCATCCGCAATTATCAAATAGTGGTTTGATATTTTTTCCGTACCATTCAAATTCTTCTTTAGTTGCTTTTGTGAATGAAAACCAGTCGTAAGTATAATTACTGTAATTGTCAGTAATATATTTTAGTTTGCCATCTGAGTTAATGTTCCATTGAACAGATACATTTGTCCCATTATCATAATTATCTGTAGCATTAGTGCTATTTACCTCCGTAGCCGTAGCCAAATAATTCGTCACCCATGTTTCGGTATATGGCTGAGAGGCTTCAGCCACTGCGGGATTTGTGATACTACGTGTAGCCTTAGTAGAAGAGCCTCCGAATCCCCATGTCTGGTCGGGGGCGGGCTCGCCGAATTTCTCGATAAATGCATTTTCGTAGTTTACATAGGCTTGTTCACCCTCGGAGATAAGGGTGTAATCAAAGCGCGAGCAGCTGGCAAGACCTAAGCAGATGGCTGCAGCTGCAACTCCTGTCATCAGTTGTTTTCTCATATTACAAAAACTTTTTCAGTTACTTATTTATAATAATCTATCAATGGGGCAAAATTACGAAAAAATCCTCATACTCACCAAATTATATTAGTTAAAAGTGATAAAAGTGGATAAAATAATATCATTTATCAACAGAAACGGGATAAAATATGCGTGAACTATCCGTTACAAGTCTATAATAGTAAAGCTGCACACAAGCCCTAAGGCCTATGCGCAGCTTAACCAATACAATCTATAATTATGCAATATATACGAGAGAGGGATTAATACCACTTAACAGAGGGATTGCCTACGTAATCCTTGAATAATGAATACTTAGTTGAGATGTTCTGGTATTCATCACACCAATCGAAAGTAGGTTCTACGCAAATCTTCTGAGGTGCTTCACCTTTGAGGGTGTACAATATAGCAGAGTCACCTCCTCCATATTGTACTTCCACCTGGATGTCGTTAACATTGTATTCTTTATCATTGTTATTTACAGCAATGAAGATGTCCTTCTGCACAGGGGCATACTCGTTCTTTTTACCAGCAATGGTATTAACCATAGTTGATGTTGAAACTCCGAATGCCTCGTGAACTTCAAACTTGTCATCCTTGCTGCCAATGTAGATAGGCAGTGTGCCGCCGGCTGCAAGGATAGTGATGGCAGCGCGTATTTCGTTTCTACCTGTAACACCATTCCATGTGCTATAAACGAAGGCATCAAATACTACGTCGTTGTAGTCGAAGTCACTACCATTAGATGCGCCAAGATCCTCGGCGATGATTCTCTTCTGTGTAGTGTGCACTGCGGGCACAACCTTCAGAATACGGTCGTTGTAGTATCCGTCCTTTGCAATTTCCAATGATGAGGAAGACTTCCTTGTGCTATAGTCATAACCAACATAATAGCCAACCTTGCCGTCAACCTCAATAGCGCAAATCACGAAATCCCATTTCACAGTGTTCTCGTCGCCGTACGAGTCTTTGAAGCCCCATTTCGCGGTGCTACTATTCTGCATATATTGAATTCCAGTTGTCGGGAAGCTACCTGTATTATTTTCGGCTTTGAATGCAGGTGTATTAGAGTTGAGATTGTTGATATGCTCAGCATTTCCGTTCTCTTCAACACAAATCCAGTCCATGTGTCCTGCAGGTGTCACGGTCTGTGTTGCTCCGTTGTTGTCTGTTCCGGTGTAGGTCTGTTCATTCTCATTATAAACCTGCAAAACAAAGAAGTCTGTGAGGTTAACAGGTGTTGAAACAGGATTCTTGTGATCCTTGAACCACTGGCTAACTACCTCAATCTCACGATCGGTGATGAATTCAGGCTGAACGAGCTTGTAGTTCTGGTTGGGGTCAAACCACTGGTTTGAGTTTGTAGCAGCAGCCTTAGTTGTTGCCTGGCCAAGGGTTGGAATCTCCACTGCGCCAAATCCCCAGCTATGATCACTGGCAATATTTCCAAACTCAGCAGTAAATGCTTTTTTAAATTCCTGCTGCTTGATTGTCTCGACATTGCCCAAGTCGTCATTGCTCGAGCAAGATGAGTTGAATGTCACTGCGCCTGCTGCTATCGTCAGCATAGCGCCAAAGTTAATGATTTTATTCATAATCTATATTTTTTAAGTAATTATTCGATTAAATCAGTATTGGGTTAGGGATTTGTTGGTTATTTGCGTACATTTCCCATAATTGGCTGCAAATTTAGCGATAAAATCTGTAAGTTGTTCTATTTCAGAGGGAAAATTAACTAAATTTGGCAAAATAGTATCTGTGTTATCTTATTTACGGGTAAAATGTGCAGTGTTAGCGCGTCCGTATTAAGTTTATATAAAAGTCCCTCTACTACTCCCCTAAGAACGGGTATCATAAGAATACGGCAACATAATGCCATTAAAATACCCGATTCTTATCTCATTAGAACACCCTGTTCTTATCCCATAAGAACACCCGATTCTTATCTCATAAGAACACCCTGTTCTAATGTCATAAGAACCGAGTATCCTAAGGGTGGAAGAATACCCGCTTCATTCATCGATAATTATCAATCAGTCATCATGTGGTGACACGTTGACACTCTTTTTAATATAAAACTTTCTGAAACGGAAATTCAATTACTATATAGTAAACGAATTTCCCGTTCCGCGACTTTTTATATATATAGAGTGTCAAGGTGTCACCCGCATATCATCAGAAAGGCATCGGTTCCGGATTTTCATCGGACATAAAATGGAATTCTTTGTCTGAACTATCTTTACAATGAACCATCGGGGGAAACGTCCTTAGATAGCCACGCTTCCTCAGATATCTACACATTCTTGGTTCCTCATATATACGCACTTTATGGACTTGTGGGTTGATAACTTTGTGGACTTAGTAAAAGCAGCTTTAGCTGCTCTCTGTATCTTCCGTTTACGAAAAATCATTATCTCTTTGTGTCTTTGTGTTTAAACATAAAAAACTCTGATAAGATAATATATTATTTCAATGTATCTGCGCATTAAAGTATATAGAAAAGAAAAAGTCCCGCAAATCTTTCGATTTGCAGGACTTTAATTTAGCTTGGCGCTTCAGGATGGGCTTGAACCAACGACCCCATGATTAACAGTCATGTGCTCTAACCAACTGAGCTACTGAAGCAGTTTTTTGCGCCTCATTTCTGAATTGCGATGCAAAGGTACGACGAATTTTTTAAACTACCAAACTTTTTCGGGGAAAATTTCGAAAAAACGTAGTATTTAACATAAATTCACGGGAAAACGTGTGTTTTATCGACCAAAAACAGTAATTTTGCACCCGTAATACGAAAATTTAGTGTAATGAGAAGATTACTATTATCAATTGCCGTGATGATAGCTTTTGCAGCATCAGTATCGGCGCAGAAACAGAAAAACCACAATTTTGAGGTGGCAAAGAACTTGGACATATTTAATAATATATACAAGCACCTCGACTTGATGTATGTCGATACTCTCAATCCCAAGGAGGTTATCGGCAATGGTATCAATGCCATGCTCAGAAGTCTCGACCCCTACACCGAGTATTATCCTGAGGACAAGACCAAGGACCTCAAGATGATGCTTACGGGAAAATATGCGGGTATAGGAGCTATCGTGAGATATCATCAGAAACTCAGGCGAGTGGTGGTTGACGAGCCATACGAGGGTATGCCCGCTGCAGAGGTGGGACTGAAGAAGGGTGATATCATCCTGAGTATCGACGACTCGACGATGACCGACAAGAACGTGAATTACGTGAGTGAGCATCTGCGCGGCGAGGCTGGCACCACCTTCGCCCTGAAGATAAAGCGCCCCACAACAGGCAAGACAATGACCTTCAAGATAACACGCCGCACCATCAAGATGCCCGACATACCATATTATGGAATGTTGGACGGGAATGTGGGCTATATCAACTTCAATCAGTTTGTTGACGGTTCGGCGAAGAACATGCGCCGTGCCTATATCGACCTGCGCCAGAAGGGAGCAACATCCCTCCTGCTCGACCTGCGCTCAAATGGAGGCGGTTCGCTGGCCGAAGCTATTGACATTATTAATATGTGGGTGCCCAAGGACATGACCCTCGTGGAGACCAAGGGCAAACTGAAGCAGGCATGCAAGGAATACAAGACGCGACTCGAACCGATAGACACCATCATGCCTATTGTGGTGCTCGTGAATGGCGAGACAGCCTCGGCGAGCGAAATCACCTGCGGCTCGATACAAGACCTCGACCGAGGAGTGGTGCTAGGCACACGCACCTATGGCAAGGGACTCGTGCAAGTGCCGGTCGATATTCCCTACAACGGCAATCTCAAGGTAACCACCAGCCACTACTATATCCCCAGCGGACGTTGCGTGCAGGCCATCAACTATAAGCACAGCAGCGGAGGATATAAGGAATATATCCCCGACAGTCTCACGCGCGTATTTTATACAAGGAACGGGCGCGAGGTGAGAGATGGCGGAGGAATAAAGCCCGACATAGAGGTGAAACCCGATACGATGCCCAATATCGCAGTGTATCTCGACCGCATCGACTCGATGGAGGTGATGTTCGATTATGTGGTGGATTATATCGCAAAGCATCCCACTATAGCTCCCGCACGAGACTTCCGTCTGAGCGATGCCGAATACGAGGAGTTCAAGCAAAGGGTGGTGGAGAGCGGATTCAACTACGACCCCGTCACCGAGAAGACCTTGGGCGAACTCGAGAAGTTGGCAAAGTTTGAGGGCTACTACGACGACGCCAAGGCTGAGTTTGAGGCGCTGCGCAAAAAACTCAAGCACAATGTGGCCAAGGACATGGACCACAGCAAGGAGACGATAAAGCAGATAATCGAGGGCGACATCGTTGCAGCCTACTATTATCAGGCGGGGGCATTGGAGAACGGACTGCATTATGACTCTCAGGTGAAAAAAGCCACCGAAGTGCTCCTCGACAAGTCAGAATATGACAGATTGCTATCCCCAAAGGGTAAATAATACGATTTTTATGCAAATAATTGCAGAAATATTTGGCTGTTTGGGGAAAAGTTCGTAACTTTGCACCCGTTCAGTGGAATGAGGGACTTCATCGAGAGTCCCTCATTTTATTTTAATAATGTGAAAAAGACGTATGATAGAAAGGAACACAGTAAAGACAGTAGTGGAAGAATGGTTGTCTGGTAACGACTATTTCCTCGTCGATGTGACATTCACTCCCGACGACCGCATTGTGGTGGAAATCGACCATGCCGACGGTGTGTGGATTGAGGATTGTGCCGAATTGAGCCGCTTTATGCAGGAGCGCCTTGGCGACGAACTTGGCGACTACGAGCTGGAGGTAGGCTCAGCTGGTATAGGTCAGCCCTTCAAGGTGGAACAGCAGTATGTTAACCATATCGGAAAGGATGTGGAGGTGCTCGACGCAGAGGGCAAGAAGGTGCAGGGGGTGCTCAAGCAGGTTGACGGACGCAACTTTGTGGTGAGCGTCAAGGAGAAGCAGAAGCTTGAGGGCAAGAAGCGCCCGCAGCTTGTGGAGGTCGATAAGACCTATAATATGGACAATATAAAATATACAAAATACCTATTAAGTTTCAAGTAAAAAATAGCTATGGCAAAGAAAGAAGAGCAGGGTCCAAGCATGATAGAGACCTTCCAGGAGTTCAAGGAGACCAAGAACATCGACCGTACCACATTGGTGAGTGTCCTTGAGGAGAGTTTCCGCAACGTGATCGCCAAGATATTCGGCAGTGACGAGAATTTTGACGTGATCGTCAATCCCGACAAGGGCGACTTCGAGATACACCGCAACCGCATTGTTGTTGCCAACGGTGAGGTGCAGGATGAGAACAAGGAGATTTCTCTTAAGGATGCACAGAAGATCGAGCCCGACTATGAGATAGGTGAGGAGGTGAGCGAGGAGGTTAACTTCAGCAAGTTCGGTCGTCGTGCCATCCTCAATTTGCGCCAGACATTGGCTTCGAAGATTCTCGAGTTGGAGCATGACTCCTTATATAATAAATATAAGGATCGTGTGGGTCAGGTGATGAGCGCCGAGGTATATCAGGTGTGGAAGCGCGAGGTGCTTCTCGTGGATGATGAGGGCAACGAGCTCCATCTACCCAAGAGCGAGCAGATTCCTGCCGACAACTATCGTAAGGGAGAGACCGTCAAGGCTGTCATCCTGCGCGTGGACAACGAGAACAACAATCCACGCATCATTCTGAGCCGTACTGCCCCTGTCTTCCTCGAAAGACTGCTTGAGGCTGAGGTGCCTGAGATTATCGACGGTCTGATCACCATCCGTCGCGTTGCCCGTATGCCGGGAGACCGCGCCAAGGTGGCAGTGGAAAGCTACGACGACCGCATCGACCCAGTAGGAGCCTGTGTGGGTGTCAAGGGAAGCCGTGTGCATGGTATCGTGCGCGAGCTCTGCAACGAGAACATCGATGTCATCAACTATTCCAACAATGTGCAGCTCTTCATCCAGCGCGCCCTTAGTCCAGCCAAGGTGTCGAGCATCACTATCGACGAGGAAAACCATAAGGCAGAGGTGTATCTTCAGCCTGAGGAAGTGTCGCTTGCCATCGGACGTGGCGGTATGAACATCAAGTTGGCAAGTATGCTGACAGAATACACCATCGACGTCTTCCGTGTAGTGGGCGAAGGCGAGGCAGACGAGGATATCTATCTCGACGAGTTCTCCGACGAGATTGACCAGTGGGTTATTGATGCCATCAAAGCCATCGGCTTGGATACCGCCAAGGCTGTGCTTAATGCTCCGCGCGAGATGCTTATCGAGAAGGCCGACCTTGAAGAGGAGACCGTAGATAATGTTCTCGCAGTGCTTAAGGCTGAGTTTGAGCAGTAAATTAATTTTTCAATTTTTTAATATTTTAATATTTATATATCGTGAGCATCAGATTAAATAAAGTTTTGACCGAATTGAATATAGGACTTCAAACGGCAGTTGATTTCCTGAAAAACAAAAAGAGCCTGGGCGAGATCAGGGATGACGCTAATCTTAGTACAAAGATCTCTGACGAGCAGTATGATGCCCTCGTGGCCCAGTTTAAGGGCGACAAGGTTATCAAGAACGAGGCTGATAAGATGTTCGCCAAGAAGGGCAAGGACAAGAAGGCTGAGAAGAAGGCCACTTCTGCCAATGACTTGGTGACACAGGTGACGAAGTTTAAGCCTTTGGGTAAAATAGACCTCGACAACCTGGGTAAGCAGCAGGTCGCTGGTAAGTCTGCTGTTCAAGATGGTAATGCCGAGCAGAAAACTGCTGCCGTCAGTCAGTCTGCTGATAACCAATCGGCTCCCGAGCCTGTTAATACCCCCAAGCCGGCAGCTGAGCCTGTTGCTCCTAAGGCGGAGGAAAAGTCTGCCGCTGCGCCTGCTGCAGAGCCTGTGCAGAAGTCTGAGCCTGAGCAGAAACCGGAGGCAGTTGTTAAGCCTGCTGCAGAGACTGCACAGAAGCCCGCACCTGCTCAGAAATCAGAACCTGCGCAGAAGTTGGAGCCAACAAATAAGCAGCATGTAGCAGAGAATAAAGCAGCTGCTCCGTCTAATTCTGTGGCAAAAACAGTTGTAGCTGCCGATAACGATGACGACGATAATAAGATTTACACCCTTAAGAGTGAAAAGAAACTCGCCCCGAAGGTGAACGTACTTGGCAAGATTGACCTCTCGTCGCTCAACCAGAGCACCCGTCCTAAGAAGAAGTCGAAGGAGGAGCGCAGAAAGGAGCGCGAGGAAAAAGCCGCACAGATGCACAGCGAAAAGAAAAAGCGCCAGCGCATCAATAAGGAGCGCGTTGACATCGAGGCTGCCGTCAACGAGGGTAACAACGGTGGAGGAAAGAAAAAGAAGAACAAGGGCGGCAATAATAATGGTGGCGGCAATAACGGCAATGGCAACGGTAATAACAACAATAACAACAACGGCAATAACGGAGGCGGCAAGAAGAACAAGAAGAACCGCCAGCCGAAGCCGATTGAGGTGAACGAGGAGGATGTTGCACGCCAGGTGAAGGAGACATTGGCACGTCTCACCAACAAGAATCAGAACAAGAAGGGTGCCAAGTATCGCCGTGAGAAGCGCGAGGCAGTGCAGGAGCGCCTTAACGAGGAACTGCAGGAGCAGGCAGCAGAGAGCAAGACACTGAAGCTCACCGAGTTTGTGACTGTCAGCGAACTTGCCACAATGATGAATGTGCCTGTCAACAAGGTTATCGGCACTTGCATGAGCGTGGGTATTATGGTGTCTATCAACCAGCGTCTCGATGCCGAGACCATCAATCTCGTTGCCGACGAGTTTGGATTCACCACCGAATATGTCAGTGCCGAGGTGAGCGAGGCTATACAGGAAGCCGAGGACGACGAGAACGACCTCGTTCCACGCGCCCCGATTGTTACCGTCATGGGACATGTTGACCACGGTAAGACATCATTGCTCGACTATGTTCGCAAGACCAACGTGATTGCCGGTGAGGCAGGTGGTATCACCCAGCACATCGGTGCATATAACGTGAAGTTGGGCGACGGACGACGCATCACATTCCTCGATACCCCTGGTCACGAGGCATTCACCGCCATGCGTGCCCGCGGTACTCAGGTTACTGATATCGCCATCATCATCATCGCTGCCGACGACTCGATAATGCCCACCACCAAGGAGGCTATCGCCCATGCACAGGCAGCCAATGTGCCGATGGTGTTCGCTATTAACAAGATAGACAAACCGGGAGCTAATCCCGACAAGATACGCGAGGATCTCGCCAATATGAACCTGCTCGTGGAGGAGTGGGGAGGTAAGTACCAGTGTCAGGAAATCTCAGCCAAGAAGGGTATCGGAGTCCACGAACTGATGGAGAAGGTGCTGCTTGAGGCAGAGATGCTCGACCTCAAGGCCAACCCCAACCGCAAGGCAACGGGTTCGGTGATTGAGTCATCACTCGACAAGGGTCGCGGATATATGTCAACAGTGCTTGTCAGCAACGGTACTCTCAAGCAGGGCGACATCGTGATTGCCGGTACGGCATGGGGACGCATCAAGGCTATGTTCAATGAGCGCAACCTGCGTGTGGAGAAGGCTGCTCCCTCAGAGCCTGTCATTATCCTCGGATTGAACGGTGCTCCGCAGGCAGGCGACTCGTTCCATATTATGGAGACCGAGCAGGAAGCCAAGGACATTGCCAACAAGCGTATGCAGTTGCAGCGTGAGCAGAGCCTGCGCACTGCCACAACACTGTCGCTTGAGGAGATTGCCCATCGTGTGGCTCTCGGCGAGTTCCATGAACTCAACCTCGTTGTCAAGGCAGATACCCAGGGTTCTGTCGAGGCTCTCTCTGATTCGTTCATCAAGATGTCAACCGAGAAGGTGCAGGTGAATGTGATCATGAAGGCTGTGGGACAGATTTCGGAGAACGACGTCATGCTCGCATCTACTGCCGCCAACGGTATGATTGTGGGATTCCAGGTGCGTCCTTCGGCTGATGCCAAGCGACTGGCAGAGCGCGAGGGAGTGGAAATCAATACATACTCGGTCATCTATGATGCCATCGACGATATCCACTCCGCTATGGAGGGAATGTTGGAGAAGGTGAAGAAAGAGGTGGCTACAGCCCAGGTGGAGGTGCGCGAGGTTTATCGCATATCAAAGGTGGGAACAGTGGCAGGTGCCTTCGTCACCGAAGGAAAAGTGCACCGCACCGACAAGGCCCGACTCATCCGCGATGGTATCGTGGTGTTCACTGGCTCAATCAATGCCCTCAAGCGATTCAAGGACGATGTCAAGGAGGTGGGAGCCAACTTTGAGTGCGGTATCTCGCTTGTCAACTACAATGACATCCAGCAGGGTGACATCATCGAGACATTCACAGAGATTGAGGTGCAGCAGAAACTCTAATTAAATTAGAAATTAGGAATGAGGGATTAGGGATGACAGACAAAAATGCTTTTGTACGTCAGGTGGCGGAACAGAAATATGAATACGGTTTCACCACCGACGTGCATACAGAAATAATAGAAAAAGGTCTGAATGAGGATGTTGTCAGGCTAATATCCGCCAAGAAGGGTGAACCCCAGTGGATGCTTGACTTCCGTCTGAAGGCCTTCCGCCACTGGGAGACCATGAAGGAACCCAAGTGGGGACATGTGCATGTGCCTGAAATCGACTATCAGGCCATATCTTATTATGCCGACCCCTTGGCGCAGAAAAAGCAGCAGGAGAACAAGGAGATCGACCCCGAACTGATGAAGACGTTCGACAAATTGGGTATTCCCCTTGAGGAACGACTGGCACTCAGCGGTACGGCAGTGGATGCCATTATGGACTCAGTGTCGGTGAAGACCACATTCAAGGAGAAACTTGCCGAGAAGGGTATCATATTCTGCTCCATAGGTGATGCAGTGAAGGATTATCCCGACCTTGTCAAGGAATATCTCGGCACTGTGGTGCCTTATCGCGACAATTTCTTTGCCGCACTCAATAGTGCGGTGTTCAGCGACGGATCGTTTGTATATATCCCCAAAGGTGTACGTTGTCCGATGGAATTGAGCAGTTATTTCCGTATCAATGCCCGCAATACAGGACAGTTTGAGCGCACGCTCATCATTGCCGACGACGATTCGTATGTCTCTTATCTTGAGGGATGTACGGCTCCTATGCGCGATGAAAACCAGCTCCATGCCGCTATCGTAGAGATAATCGTCAACGATAATGCCGAGGTGAAGTATTCCACCGTGCAGAACTGGTATCCGGGCGACGAGAACGGAAAGGGTGGTGTGCTCAACCTCGTCACCAAGCGTGGCGACCTGCGTGGCAACAACAGTAAGTTGTCGTGGACACAGGTGGAGACTGGCTCTGCCATTACATGGAAATATCCGTCGTGCGTGCTTCGTGGCGACAACTCGGTGGCAGAGTTCTACAGTGTTGCTGTCACCAACAACTATCAGGAGGCTGATACCGGAACGAAGATGATTCATATCGGCAAAAACACCAAGAGCACCATCATATCCAAGGGTATATCAGCAGGACATAGTCAGAACTCATATAGAGGACTTGTGCGTGCTACGGCCTCTGCTGATAATGCGCGCAACTACTCGTCGTGCGACTCTCTGCTCTTGGGCAGCGATTGCGGTGCGCACACATTCCCGTATATGGATATTCACAACGACACTGCCATCGTGGAGCACGAGGCCACAACGAGCAAGATAAGTGAGGATCAGCTCTTCTACTGCAACCAGCGTGGCATTCCCACCGAACAGGCTGTAGGACTGATTGTCAACGGATATGCCAAGCAGGTGCTCAACAAACTGCCGATGGAATTTGCCGTCGAGGCACAGAAGTTGCTGAGCGTGTCGCTTGAGGGAACGGTGGGGTAAATTGAAGATTGAATGTTGAAGATTGAATGTTGAAGATTGAAGGTTTTATGTTAGAAGTTAAGGATTTACATGCCAAGATAGGCAATAAGGAGATATTGAAGGGTATCAACCTCACCATCAAGGATGGCGAGACCCATGCCATCATGGGACCAAACGGTTCGGGAAAGTCAACACTCAGCGCGGTGCTCGTGGGCAATCCGTTGTATGAGGTGACTGGAGGTACGGCAGTGTTTAACGGTAAGGACCTCCTTGCCATGAAACCGGAAGACCGCGCCCACGAGGGACTATTCCTCTCGTTCCAATATCCCGTGGAGATTCCAGGAGTATCGATGACCAACTTCATGCGTGCTGCCATCAACGAGAAGCGCAAGTATGAGGGCAAGGAACCGATGAATGCCGCTGATTTCCTCAAACTGATGCGCGAGAAAAGGGCTATCGTCGAACTCGACTCCAAGCTAGCCAACAGATCGGTGAACGAGGGATTCTCAGGCGGTGAGAAAAAACGCAACGAGATATTCCAAATGGCTATGCTCGAACCCAAACTCTCCATCCTCGACGAAACCGACTCTGGTCTCGACGTGGATGCCATGCGTATCGTGGCGGAGGGTGTCAATAAGCTCGCCACTCCCGACACTAGTTGCATTGTCATCACTCACTATGACCGACTCCTTGAGATGATTAAGCCCGACGTGGTGCATGTGCTCTATAAGGGACGCATCGTCAAAACCGCAGGGCCCGAACTCGCTAAGGAGATTCAGGAGCGCGGATATGATTGGATTAAGGAGGAAATCGAGAAAATTGAAGGTTGAAAATTGAAGGTTGAAGAGTGAAGAATCAATATATAGAATTATACGACGAATGTCGCGGGATGATATGCAGTCATAGTGCTGAGGTGATGAACGCCGTGCGCGATGAGGCTTACGAGAACTTCAAGAGTCTGGGCTTTCCCACCAAGAAGGTGGAGAGATATAAATATACTGACATCGAGAAGCTCTTCGAGCCTAACTATGGCTTGAATCTTAATCGACTCGACATCCCCGTCAATCCATACGACGCATTCCGTTGCGACGTGCCCAATCTCAGTACATCGCTATATTTTGTAGTCAACGATGCCTTCTACAAGAAAAGCGAACCAAAGGCATTGCTGCCTGAGGGTGTCATCGTTGATTCACTTAAGAACCAGGCTGAGAGAAATCCCGAATTAATAGCAAAATATTACGCCAAACTCGCCAAGACCGACGAGGATGCCATCACAGCCCTCAATACAATGCTTGCACAGGACGGATTGCTCGTATATGTGCCAAAGAATATTGTTGTCGATAGGGCTATTCAGGTGATAAATATCCTGCGCTCGGATGTCGATATGATGGTAAATCGCAGGGTGCTGATTGTCGTGGAGGAGGGGGCGGAAGCCAAACTGCTCTTCTGCGATCATGCTGCCGATGACAGAAATTTCCTCGCCACTCAGGTGATTGAGGCTTATGTGGGGCGAAATGCCTCGCTCGACCTCTATTGTCTTGAGGAGACGCATGCCAAGAATGTGCGAGTGAGCAATCTGTATATCGACCAGCAAGCCGATTCACGTCTCAATCATAATGTCATCACCCTTCACAACGGAGTGACGCGCAATCGCGTTGATCTCTCGCTCAGCGGAGAGGGGGCAGAGTGCGTGCTCAATGGATGTGTCATTGCCGACAAGGAGCAGCATGTTGACAACAATACGGTTATCGATCACAAGGTGGAGCATTGCACCAGCAGTCAGTTATATAAATATGTGCTCGACGAGAAGGCTAAAGGTGCATTCGCAGGTAGGGTGCTCGTGCGACATGGCGCACAGAAGACCTCGTCGGAGATGCGCAACCAGAATATCTGTGCCACACGCGAGGCGAGGATGTTCACCCAACCCATGCTCGAGATTTATGCCGATGATGTGAAATGCAGTCATGGTTCCACCGTCGGTCAGCTCAATGATGCAGCCATGTTCTATATGCAGCAAAGAGGCATCTCGCAGAAGGAGGCAAAACTGCTACTTGAGTTTGCATTTGTCAATGAGGTCATCGACACCATTAGGCTCGAGCCCTTGAGAGATCGTCTTCATCATCTGGTGGAGAAGCGTTTCAGGGGAGAATTGAGCAAGTGTGAGGGATGTAAGTTGTGTAAATAAGACATTAAATAACGTATGCTTGATATACAGAAGATACGGGAGGATTTCCCGATACTGTCGAGAACGGTATATGACAAACCGCTGGTTTATCTCGATAATGCCGCCACCACACAGAAGCCGCTCTGCGTGCTCGATGCCATGCGCGATGAGTATCTCAATGTGAATGCCAATGTGCATCGTGGAGTGCATTATCTCTCCCAGCAGGCCACCGACCTCCATGAGGCCGCACGAGAGACAGTGCGCCGCTTTGTCAATGCCTCTTCGGTGAATGAGATTGTCTTCACCCGCGGCACTACCGAGGGACTCAATCTCGTGGCGTCGTCCTTCTGTGAGGAGTTTATGCACGAGGGCGACGAGGTGATAGTGTCCGTTATGGAGCACCATTCGAATATCGTGCCCTGGCAATTGCAGGCCGCCAAGCGTGGTATTGCCATACGTGTCATCCCCATGAACGAGTGTGGCGACATTGATATGGATGCATATAAGGCGATGTTCAATGAGCGCACCAAGTTGGTGAGCGTTGCCCATGTGAGCAATGTCCTCGGAACAATCAATCCCGTTAAGGAAATCACACGCATTGCCCATGAGCATAGCGTTCCCGTACTTGTAGATGGAGCACAAAGCACTCCCCATTTCCGGGTGGATGTGCAGGACATTGATTGCGAGTTCTTTGTTTTCAGTGGACATAAGATGTATGGTCCTACAGGCATCGGAGTGCTCTATGGCAAGGAGTCGTGGCTCGACCGCCTGCCGCCGTATCAGGGAGGAGGAGAGATGATAGAGAGTGTGACATTCGAGAAGACCGTATTCGAAAAACTGCCGTTTAAGTTTGAGGCAGGAACCCCCGACTATGTAGCCACCCACGGACTCGCCACTGCCATCAATTATATCGAGTCAATTGGTATCGACAATATCTCCGCACATGAGAAGGAACTCACCGACTATTGCATGAAGAAGCTCTCTGCCATCGATGGCATGAGAATCTTCGGAACATCGATTCATAAAGATGCGGTAGTATCATTCCTCGTGAGAGATATCCACCATCTTGACATGGGCACATTGCTCGACCGCCTGGGTATTGCCGTGCGCACAGGTCATCACTGCGCCCAACCTCTTATGGATCGCCTTGGCATTCAGGGCACCGTGCGTGCATCCTTCGCCCTATATAATACCAAAGAGGAAATCGACATCCTCGCCAATGGTATTGCCCGTGTTTCACAAATGTTCTGATTACCATGTCCTCATTGCTCCCATATTATCACCCCTCCATGATAGAAGCTGGCTGCGATGAGGCTGGCCGCGGTTGTCTTGCGGGCAGTGTATATGCCGCGGCAGTCATCCTTCCGCCGGATTATCACAACGACCTTCTCAACGACTCCAAGCAACTCACGGAGAAGCGTCGTTATGCCCTGCGCGAGGAAATCCAGCGAGATGCCATAGCTTGGGCATTAGGTATTGTTACAGCCGAGGAGATTGACAAGATCAACATCCTCAATGCCAGTATTCTTGCCATGCATCGTGCCCTCGACTCCCTTTCTGTACGTCCCGAGGCAATCATTGTGGATGGCAATCGCTTCAAACCTTATCATGACCTCCCCTATGCCACCATTGTAAAGGGCGATGGCAAATATCTCTCGATAGCAGCAGCGAGCATCCTCGCCAAGACATATCGTGACGACTATATGCTTCAGTTGGCCGAGGAATATCCGCAATATGACTGGAAGGGCAACAAAGGTTATCCCACCAAAAAGCATCGTGCAGCAATAAAGCAATATGGAGTCACTCCTTATCATCGCCATACCTTTAATCTCCTGGGCGACACCCAATTGTCAATTCCCTTTGAATTTTGACCACCTTCAATTTTCAATTTTCAACCTTCAATTTTCAACCTTCAATTTTCAATCTACGATGAAGTCACTTAAAGAACTATTCAGAATAGGCAAGGGCCCGTCGAGCAGTCATACCATGGGTCCACAGTATGCGGCAAAGTTATTCCTTGAGCGCAATGCCGGAGCAAAGAGTTTCGAAGTAACCCTTTATGGCAGTCTTGCAGCTACTGGTAAGGGGCACCAGACCGACACTGCCATCATCGAGGTGTTGTCGCCTGCAGCTCCCGTTGAGATAATTTGGCGTCCGTCGGAGTTTTTGCCCTTCCATCCCAACGGCATGAGATTTGTGGCAAAGGATGATAAGGGAAAGACAATTGACGATTGGACTGTATATAGTGTTGGAGGTGGAGCTATTTCCGAAGGCAAGGACAATGCTACTTACGATACCCCTGAGGTGTATGAGATTGAGACGATGAGTGAAATAATGAAATGGTGTTACGACAATGGGCGCAGTTATTGGGAGTATGTTGATATAGCCGAAGGACCGGAAATATGGGATTATCTGATGACGGTGTGGAAGACGATGCAGGCCGCCGTTGAGAGGGGAATCAATACCGAGGGGCGTTTGCCCGGACCGCTCAATCTTGCGCGCAAGGCAGCAAAATATTACGTCAAGGCATCAGGATATCAGAAGAACCTTCAGACCCGCGGACTGGTATATTCTTATGCCCTTGCCGTGAGCGAGGAGAATGCCTCTGGCGGTATTATCGTCACAGCCCCCACCTGTGGTGCATGCGGAGTATTGCCGGCAGTGCTGTATCATCTCTCACGTGGACATCATTTCAGCGACGAGAAGATACTCCATGCCATTGCCACAGCCGGCATTGTAGGCAATGTGGTGAAGACCAATGCCTCCATCTCCGGAGCCGACGTAGGTTGCCAGGGAGAGGTAGGCGTAGCTTGCGCCATGGCGTCAGCCGCAGCATGTCAGTTGTTTGGAGGTAGTCCGTCGCAGATAGAATATGCCGCCGAGATGGGGTTAGAGCATCATTTAGGAATGACTTGCGACCCAGTGTGTGGTCTTGTTCAGATACCGTGTATAGAGCGCAATGCCTTTGCAGCTGCCCGTGCTCTCGACAGTAATATCTTTGCCTCCTTCTCAGATGGCATCCACCGCGTTTCCTTCGACAAAGTCATCAATGTGATGAAGCAGACGGGTCATGATCTCCCCTCGCTCTATAAGGAAACAAGCGAAGGAGGTCTTGCGGCAATGAATGTATAGAAACTCAACTTTCGCATGTAAGGGAAGTTAAATAAGAAATTCTGCACACTTCGCCAACTGCGGCAGCAGTCTCGACGTGTCGCATATCGGCACTCTTATTCCTGCACTGTCATTTAGCGGCTTGAGGGTATCGGTCATTGCGTTGAGGATGTCCCACTTTGTGCACATACCGGCTCCACCCTTGCCGAAGTGTTTTATCAGCACGCGCTCCATACAGTGATTTATCTGTGATTGCGTCAGTGGAGGAACCTCGCCCGTGCGAAGGGACTTTTCTGATGTGTCAGCCTGTATGCGCAATTGCATCAGTCCTCCGAATATCTGCTGCATATCCGATTCATACACCAACTGCTCGTCGAGGCTCTGAATGATGTCCGCCCATTGCTGCTGCATCACTCCCTTTGACACCTCGTCTATCCATCCCTCCACTGTGGGTCGCCACCAGTCCGGTCCTGCTAAATCCTTCTTGTCCATTTCAAGGCGGCGGTATCCGAAGTTTGAAATCATCTGCTTTGCACAGAGAATCGTCTGATTCCGGCAAATATGGATATTAGGACCAATGCCAATCTGAATGCCGTGCTGCGAATAGCTGATGGCAATGGCGGGACAAGAAATCCCATGCGCTGCCTTTGGGAGCGTGTGCGATTTGCTCGCGGCCAGTCGTATTACCGCAAAGACACGTCGTAAAAGATGCGCCCTTATGCTGCGCTCTCCCTCTTTTTCCTCCACCTCGGGCAGCAAAGCGACACCAGGTCGCTTGCCGTCGAGATTATTCACTGCGAACATGTCGCCCATCTCCACCTCCAAACCGGCATTGCGAGCCATGTTGGAGATGCCATTTATGAGATCCGAGTGATAGATACCGCCGAGCGGCCGGCCATACACATCGTTCTCTTTGTACGTCGCCTCCAATTCGGCGAGCGTGATTGTCTGTACTTTTTCTTTTGAGAAGTCAAACGTCGTTCTTGTTTCTGATATTTCCATAACTAAAAAAGTCTTATTAATGACAAAATGACAAATGACAAAATGACATTTTATTTATACATTGGTGTATCATATATATTTGATACGATTTTCTTCCATCTATTTTTGGTAACCTTTTCTATTATGCCTTTTTTTACCATAGTATAGATTGCTGTTTGAGCTGATCTTTTGTTGGAATAGAATGGCATTAATTGCTCTAGTGTAAATTCCTCAGGTAATGTTGTATATCTATCCGCAAATGCCGACGATCTCTCCCTCACCTTATTCTCCTCAGCCTTTGTCTCCCAAGTCGTCATCAACCTGTTGCCCCACTGCCTTATCGAGGCAAACATGAGCCAGTCGCCGATGAGCCTTGCAAACTCCTTGTCCTCTTCAGTGACTACGAGTTTTCCTGTCTTTTTGAATTCCTCGTATTGCATGCACACCATCCTCGGCAGTGTGTATCTTATCATATAAAGAGGTATGCGCTTGCGGAAGTACTCTCTACATTCATCGTTGTCGAGTTTGGCAAGGTCGGTTTGGTTGTCACACCATTCCCATGCGGCACGCACAAGCGGTTCGCAGTTTATCCTGCCCGTCAATTCCGACAATTCGATACACATACTCACGATGTCCATATCTTCGGGGGCAAGTCGGATGTCGTCGAACTCAACAGGTTGGTCGCCCTTGTAATCGATCATCTTTCCTTTTGTCGGAGGCATAAGCCATAGAGCAAGTCGGGTGATAAATCCATCGTCAAGGTCGCCACCTCTCACCTTCTTTATCACACTCGACTGTGTTGATGATATGCACTGGTTCCAGTTCACCTGAATCAAGCCGTTGGCACTGCCGTTGTCGGCATAGTCAACACCCGCCCATTCATTCTGAAATGATTTCAACTCCAAGTCGAGCTTTCCAGCCCATGAGCCAACCTGAACACGAAGAGCAGTTGCCAACTCTGTCTCGGTAGTGAAGAGGTGGAGATGCATAGCTTCGGGGCTGTCGCTTGTCACTGCATCCGTCAGACGGTTGTACAACACCTTATTAGATATAGTGGAAGGCACATATCTGATGGGGACATGAGGTTTAGATGGAATGTCCGTTTCCTTCGCGCCCTTCATCTGCTCGTTGCGCTCCTTCTTCTCGGTGTATTCCTTTTCCATCTTTCGGAAAGTCTCGTCCTGTTGTTTCATCGCATACATCAGCACCTTGTCGAGGTCGGCGAGGAAGGATTTTCCCGAGGCAGGCGGACCGATGACATACACGAGATACGACAGACGATAGAGCCTTGCGTCGTAATGCTGGAAATAGCACTGCGTGAGATACGTTCCCGTCATCGCTCCTGCCACGAGCACACCGCCAAGTTTCAGTTTGTCATCCATTTTGGCAACCGCCCTCGCGTAGATGTCTCGGGGATTGTCCGGATGTAGCAGAGGGAGAAGGCGTGAA
>JALFCW010000093.1 GCA_022771625.1 Prevotella sp. | reverse complement strand
AACCGCTACATCTCGCTATCACGGAGAAACTCGCTGTTCTTCGGTTCTCACAAGGGGGCCGAACGGGGAGCCATGTTCTACTCCCTCGTGTGCTCGTGCAGACTCAACGGCGTGAACTTCTTCGAATACATATCGGACGTTATTAACAAAGCGGCAGCATTGCCTCCTAATACACCTTTGGAGAAATACAGGATGCTTCTGCCTGACAAATGGAAAGAAAACCGCTAAGCTCGCCTCTTAGCGGTTTTTTGGATATATGCAATACGTCATCGTGGAGACGCTTACTTCCTTGTAAACCTTTCCTCGGGATGAACAAAAAGTAATTTTACATTACCCTTTTACTTGTCTGGTTCTAATTCTTCTACTGCATAAATGGCATGTAGCTCAACTTTCTTAATCTTAGGATATGCCGTTTTATAATAACCTGTCACATCTTTGACTATACTTTTTTGGTCATAGTAAAATGTAGCCAAAACGACTTCCGTATAATTACCAATAGGTAATAAATGCCAAACTTCGGAGTTATCAGCATTTGGTTGAATCTTAAGAATTCCATCCATGCGGACATTTCCTTTATCATCTGTAATGGTTAGTCTCTTGGTTGCATAAGGGCCGGAAGGAATATAAACACGAGTACGTATTGTATAATATTTATTGTATGAGTCTTTCTCTATGGCATCAGCTGCAATAGTTGCAGAATCCTCAGAAGAAACACCTTCAACAAAACATTTTCTATCTACCACATACATTGTTCTACTAAGTTCCCAAAGAGTCGTCCAATCTTTTACTTCAACCTTTAATACAGCAGTATTTCCATCGGAATCGGTTATGGTGATAGTGGTATTTCCTACAGAAACACCACTTACATAGATTTCTTTCTCTGCTTCATTTGTTGAGCACGAGACTTTGGCTATACTTTCATCGGAAGATGTTGCTGATATTTTGCCTTTAGCTCCATTTACATTAACTTTGCTGCTACTTTCCGTATAGGTGGTAAGAGAGGTAATCACAATCTTTTTACCAGTATTTATGTCACCAATGATTTCGTCTTGTGTGAGTTGAATACCAGAGTCATCATCACCGCAGCTTGCCAAAGATAGCAAAGCGGTTAATGCAATAAGAATCATTTTAATTTTCATACATTTCTTCAATATTAAAGGGTTACACTTATATCTAATAAACGCAGACCGTATCAAAAAATTGCATGAGATTTCATATTTTTCTTCATGTGCAATATAAATCACCCTATCAAGAATTTTGTGAATCAATAAATCTATACGACAGTAAATCAGTAAATCAATAAGTCAATACGACAGTGAATATCCAAGCGTCAAAGATGCGACCATTCTCAACTAAAAGCATTTGTCCCTCCGTAGAGTTGCAGGACAATGGCTGTTTTCTCTTTTGCTCCGTACAACCTCTTGAAGATGGCATCACGAAGTTGCGCTGCACCATTAGAGGTGAGACGGAAGCAAATGGCAACAACCATAGGGAATCCATACAATGTTTGCCAAATACCTTTGGAAAGTTCTTGCCTCTGTTGGACTTCCGACATCAACAACATACCTTCTTTATATATGGCTCGTATCACAGAGTTGAGTTTCGGGGCGGTAACATGAAGCATATCCACCAACTCGCCCTCACTCATCCACAAGTTCTCCAAGTTGGACGGAACGGATAACATTCCATTTCCGCCCACGGTGATTACAGTCCTTTTCATGCCATTCCTCCCATAACTGGCAAATGCCCCTTGATTCGACTTTCAAAGACTGCTATGTCATGGTCAAGCTTGGTGCTTGTCACCTTAGCGTATATCTGCGTTGTGGTGATGTTCGTGTGACCAAGAATCTTACTCACACTTTCTATCGGCATACCATACTCCAAGGCTAAAACAGCCCAACTATGACGGGACACATGGAACGAAACCCGCTTCTTGATGCCACACATTACAGCTACTTTTTTGATGCGCTTGTTGATGCCGTCAAGATTACCAATGTTGAACAAGTGGTTGCCCTTTCTGAAAGATTTGTATCGCTCAACAATCTGCATAGGAATATCCATCAGCTTGATTTGAAACGGCACGCCTGTCTTCTGACGTTTGGACACAATCCAAGGAGCACTGTTTACCATGTTGATATTGTCCTCAGTCAAGTTCTTGATGTCAATGAATGATATACCTGTCCAACAACCAAAGATAAAGAGGTCTCTTGCAAATGCCATATTGGGGTCTTCCAACTTTACTTCTGTCATGGCGGTAAGCTCGTCCAAGGTCAAGAACTCACGTTTCTTGTGGTCTGGGTCAACGTGGTACATGGCAAACGGATTTCTCGGTATCTTGCCGTTGTAGTGTGCCGCCGTAACGATATGTTTTAGAGGTATTGAGTAAATCCAAATGGAGGACTGCGCAAGCCCTACCACATTTTTCAAGTAAAGGCAATAGTCACGGATAAACTCCTCGGTAAGCTCATTCATGGACATATCGCTGCGCTTGTACTGATACTTGATGAACTCGGCAACATACTTTCTCACCGTTAGGTACTTGTTGTAAGTGTTCTTGGCTCTGTCCTTGCCTACACGCTTGGCAAAGGCTGCGTTCTCCTTGTCGAAAGCTCTGAGCAAGGTCTCGTATTCGGTGCCTATGCCTTGATAGGCGTTTCTCACCATTTCAGCGGTAACGAACGCCTCACGGTCGGAAAGGCGTTGGTAATGCTTGGCGATTTGAGCCTTGATGTTGTCAAGCGCAAAGTTCACCTCCTTGGCTTCCTTGCTCTTGCCGATGGCTCTGTTGCCCTTGGCATCCCAAATAGCC
>JALFCW010000091.1 GCA_022771625.1 Prevotella sp. | reverse complement strand
CAATCTGCACAACCGCAAGTTGCGCGACTGCCGCATACACTTCAGTGATGCCAAGAACGACCGCAAGGAGGAGAGCTCCATCTTCATCACCGAGGGTGACTCAGCCAGCGGAAGTATCACAAAGAGCCGCGACGTGAATACACAGGCGGTGTTCTCATTGCGCGGAAAGCCCCTCAACTCCTTCGGACTTACCAAGAAGGTGGTGTATGAAAATGAGGAGTTTAATCTCCTTCAGGCTGCCCTCGACATCGAGGACGGACTCGATACACTGAGATACAACAAGGTGATTGTGGCTACGGATGCCGATGTCGATGGTATGCACATCCGACTGCTCATCATCACCTTCTTCCTGCAGTTCTTCCCCGAACTGGTGAAGAAGGGGCATGTGTATGTGCTTCAGACGCCTCTCTTCCGAGTGCGCAACAAGCGTACGAAGATTAAGAACAAGGAGGTGGTGGCTGCCGAGGCTGCCAAACCGCAGGCTAAGAAGAGCGACTTCATCACCCGCTACTGCTATAGCGAGGAGGAGAGGGTGAAGGCAATATCGCAATTAGGTCCCGACCCCGAGATAACTCGATTCAAAGGTCTTGGAGAGATTTCGCCCGAGGAGTTTGCGGCTTTCATTGGTCCCGACATGCGCCTTGAGCAGGTCACTCTCCACAAGAACGACCAGGTGCAGAAGCTTCTTGAATACTATATGGGCAAGAACACCATGGAGCGTCAGAACTTCATCATCGACAACCTCGTGATCGAGGAAGACCGCCCCGAGGAAGATTCTTTTTAAATGAAGAATGAAGACAAGAGCAACAATAATCGCCATGATGCTGATGACAACAATCTCAGCCATGGCCCAGATGAAATTGAATTTCGGGGATGACAGTCCCCTGAGGAAATTGCAGATAGCCGAACTGGCCATCAGCAATCTGTATGTGGATAATGTGGATGAGGGAAAGCTCGTGGAGGATGCCATACGAGGTATGCTCGAAAAGCTCGACCCACATTCGTCGTATTCCACACCTAAGGAAGTGAAGGCCCTCAACGAACCGCTCTCTGGCAGTTTTGAGGGCATCGGAGTGCAGTTTAATATGGTGGAGGATACTCTCCTCGTCATCCAACCCGTCACAGGCGGACCATCTGAGAAGGTGGGTATCGTGGCAGGCGACCGCATCGTCTCTGTCAACGACACTGCCATCGCCGGAGTGAAGATGTCGAAGGAGGATATCATGCGCCGATTGCGCGGACCTAAGGGCACTAAGGTGATGCTCGGAATATTGAGACGTGGTATCAAGGACACCCTCTCCTTCAAGGTGGTGCGCGACAAGATACCTGTCAAGTCTATCGATGCCGTGTATATGATACGCCCCGAGGTGGGATATGTGCGCATCGGCAATTTCGGAGCCACCACCCACGACGAGTTTTGCGAGGCTCTGGAAAAACTCTCCAAGCAAGGTATGCGCAACCTCATTCTCGACCTTCAGGGCAACGGCGGCGGTTATCTGCAGGCAGCGGTGAATATAGCCAACGAATTTCTGCAGAAGGGCGACCTTATCGTATATACTGAGGGACGACGAATGCAGCGCAATGAATATAAGGCCAAGGGCAACGGCAAATTCCTCGACGGAAAGATTGTGGTGCTCATCGACGAGTATTCGGCTTCGGCAGCGGAGATTGTCACGGGAGCCATACAGGATCAGGACCGAGGCAAGGTTGTCGGTCGCCGCTCCTTCGGCAAGGGACTTGTGCAGCGCCCCATCGACCTGCCCGACGGTTCGATGATCCGACTCACCGTGTCGCATTATTACACCCCCGCAGGCCGTTGCATACAGAAACCCTATACCAAGGGCGATAGCAAGGATTATGCCATGGATGTGATGAACCGACTGAAGCATGGCGAATTGATGAGTGCCGACAGTATTCATTTTGCCGACTCGCTCAAGTGCTACACCTTGCGTGAGCATCGACCGGTGTATGGAGGTGGAGGTATAATGCCCGACTATTTCGTGCCGCTCGACACCCTCGCCTATACCAAGTTCCACCGCGAACTGTCGGCAAAGAGTTATATCATCAATGCCAATCTCAAATATGTGGATGCCAACCGCAAGGCTTTGCGCAAGCGTTGGACATCATTCGAGGATTTCCGCCGCGACTTTGTATTCCCAAAGGAGGAGATCGACAAGATGATTGCCGATGCCGCCAAGGACAAGATTGTGCCTAAGGACGACGCCGAACTCGAAAAGACACTGCCTAAGCTCTCCATGCAGCTTAAGGCTCTCGTGGCGCGCGACCTCTGGGATATGAGCGAATATTTTGCTATTATCAACGAGGAGAGCGAGATAGTGCGCAAGGCGGTGGAGATTATTGGGAATTAGGTTTTTTAGACCACAGATTAACACAGATTGACACAGATTAAGAGCCAAAGGCTCTGATTAGGAGGATTATTGATTTATGATTATTGATATAAATCTGTGATAATCAAAATATCTTTGATATTTAAAAATCTGTGTTAATCTGTGATAATCTGTGGACAAAAAAAGTCTGTGGATAAAATAGTTGAGAAAGAGCTATGTTAATCCGTGTTATTTGTGTCTGAAAAATGGGATGAGGAAACGAGGTCAATGAGGAATTTGCGATTATCAAGAACTATAATAATATTGTTAATAATCACAGCCTCCACCCTCGGCATACGTGCCCAAGAGGTGGAGCCTCTGATTAAGGCGCAGTGGGGACAGGATTATCCCTACAACCTGATGTGCGCCCCATTGAAAAACGACACCACTGGCACAAAGCATGTGCTGGCGGGTTGCGCCCCTATCGCTATGTCGCAGACAATGCGCCATTTCCGCTCGCCTGCATCATCACCCCTTCTCGGCAATCACTATGAATACGACTGGATGTTCGCCCAACACACCGACTCCATCACCGACGACGAGCGACTCGCGGTGGCACAACTCGTGATTGACTGCGGTCGTGCGGCAGGTACGAAATACACACAAACCTCGGCATCCACCAAGCTCAACAGTGTCATCACCGCCCTCAAACAATATTTCGGATATAACAAGAATATGCATATCCTCGACCGCAAATTCTTCACCGGTCTTGAGGGACGCAAGGCGTGGATGAACACCATAAAGCGCGAATTGGCTGCCGGTCGCCCTGTCATCATGCGAGCCGAGCGAAGCAAAACCTATGCCCACGTATTCATCGTGGATGGATGCACCGACTCCACACTGCATTGCAATTTCGGATGGTATGGCAAGAGCAATGCCTATTACGACCCCGACACTCTCCACGGATTCCGCACCAACCAAAGGATGATAATAGGTGTGAGTCCGAAGACCATCGAGAGTAATGTGCGCAAGATACACCTTGTGAAACCCGGAACGCTGAGGTCGAAACTGATTGAGAACGACTGGCGCTCGGTGTATAGTCTGCAGGTGTCGGGCACCCTCGGCAGTGATGATTTCTCTGTTCTGCGCCAACTCTGTGGCGGCGGCACAAATGGTGAGCGCAACGGCAATGTGTGCATTCTCGACCTCACGCGCACCACGGCATTGTTCATACCCGCAAAAGCCTTTTATGCCTGTGAAAATCTCACCTACGTCACTCTCCCCTACAGTGTCAAGCAGATAGGTCGTCAGGCATTTGCCAATTGTCAGAAGCTCAATGGGGTGCATATATATAATAATGTGGACGAGATAGGGCAGAGCGCTTTCTCGGGATGTTTCAATCTCTTTGATGTCGCCCTGCCATCATCTCTTATCACTATTCATTCAAATGCCTTCAACAGTTGCACGTCGCTCCTCTCCGTCAAACTGCCCCGCTCGGTGAAGACCATCGACAGCGGAGCCTTTGCCAACTGTTCGAAGCTTGCTTTCCTCTCGATGTCCAAATCCACCCGCCTTCTTGGTAGCGGCATCATCAAGGGTTGCCGGACGCGCAAGATTCAGCGCTACTGACCACACACTGAGCTACGGAGTCACTCGGTCGCGTCCAATGCTTGATGATGTTGGTAGGTTGAATTTTGTCCTCGGTGACGATGACGGTGACGTTCTTGCCGGCTTTCACTGCCTTTCTGATGCGGTCGATGAGTCGTTCGAGATATTTGCGCCCATTGCATACCGCTCCGGGTATGAGCTGGTTGCCCATCACTATTGCCGACTCCTTGCACGATGTGCGGAAGGAATGACCGGCAATGAATATTCTCTCGTTCCCTGATTCGTCGGTGAAAGAGATAATAAATTTTTCACCGCATTTTTTCAGGTTTGCCTCGTATGTGCCTGTTGGCACTTTGTTGTCGTGGTATTCCACGGTGTAGGGGATGGCCATTCTGCCATTTGCGAACAACTGGCCTTCAGTGTATAGGTCGTTGTCTCCCCAGCGCTTTATTTCTATCTTCATATCATTCTAGTTTTATATATTCTTAATTCCTCCCCAATAGTCCCCAAAGTCCTTGCATCCCTCGGGCAACCGATGATGATGCAGTGTCACTCCGATGTCGGTGGCCAGGAGGGCGATTTGACTGGCGAGTTCAGAGCCAGCACGGTCGTTGTCCGGCCATATATCAATGTCGATATTGCCATTCACTCTCTCCGCAGCCTCGATTATCAGGCGCCGGTCGTCGCAGGTGAGCAATGTGGCCGACGGGACAGCTATCGCCTTATACCCCGCCGAGAGCATTGCCAGGCAGTCGCTCACACCCTCGGCTATGCAAAGATGGTCGCCAGGAGCGAGTTGCGCCAGTTGGGGGGCATTGAAGATGATGGTTCGTGCACCTTTCGGAAATTGAAACCGCGGCTTCTTCTCACTCCCGAGATAGCGCGCCTGAAGATTCACCAACTCCCCGTCCACCGAGAAATAGGGGATGAGAAGGGAGGGGGCATTAAACCACCCTCCGTGAATACTTCCGCTCATCGGCACCTCGCGCGACAAACTGCTCAGATGCATCCTCTCCGCCACTTCCTTGCTTATCTTCCTCTCGTCGAAGAGAAAGCGGCGGGCATCGGAGTTGAGATGCGGATTGTAGATAAGGCGGGCGAGATGAACCAGGTCGGCAGTTTCTTCGCTTGTCTTCTTATATGACTCTCCCGAGGAATGGCTGTTATATTTATAAGAGGTATTGCCCTGAGTATAAGAGGAATCGCCCTCAGATAGCCACTTGCATGCCTCCACAAACGAGCAGTTTCTCACTTGCATCACGAGGTCAATCGTGCTCGAGCAATGCTTGCCGCAGGTGAAGCAATGCGCCGTGCCTCGGTTTTCATAAAAACGAAGTGACGGGTGACGGTCGGGCGAGTGGAACACGCAGTGGGCCTTGTGTCCCCTCACCTCTATACCGAGTCTCTCGGCTACCTCAATAATCGGGATTGCCTTGAGCTTGTCTATGTCAAAAGAGTTTCTCATATTCAAAAGAGTTTCTCATACAAGTCCTCTTCGCCTTCCACCTTCACGATCCATTTCTTCTTCAGCCACTTGAAGATAAACTTGCGCGTCTCGGTCACGAGTTTCATCTCCTCGCGCTTGGCATTGAGTTGCTGGCGGCTGAATCGCTTGGGCAGGCAGTCGTATATCGACTCGCTGCGTGTATTATCATCGTCGCCATAGTTGATCACCTCCACGAGGTCCTCGTATTTCTTGCCGAAGAGCTTCATCTGTCCCGCAAGGATATAGTCAGCGAAGAAATAATACAGCCTTCTCACCTTCGCGCGCTTCTTCGGGTCCTCGCCCCAGAGGTGATACACCATCGTGGCGAGACGTGCGGCTGACGTCGAACTGCGCTTGTAGAAACTGTTGTGGGCATACGAGCCAGTCTTGTTCACCTCCTCGCGCTGCTTGTCACACCATGCCTTCTCGTCCTTGAAGAGCCAGTCCATATCTACATCGTGCATAGGCTGCAGAGTGTCCTCCTCGGTATAGGTCTCGCTCATCAGTTGGCGTTGAGTCTCGGCTATCAGTTCGAGGTCGGCATCGGTTAGTTCCTTAAACATCGGCGAGTCGTCGCCCAGCAAGTCGCCCAGCGGGATATACACGTTGCGGTTTACATTGCCGCTCTCGATGGCATCCTTGTCCATATATCTGTTGAGGATGCGCGGAGTGGTGTTGAGGATTGAGCACCAGCAAATATCCACAGTGGCATTGTAAGAGGCGTCGCAGTTGGTATCTGTCGAGATGAGAGCCCCACTATCATACGCTAATTTTGCGATGTCTCTTAGGTCGCCGAATGAGCCTCGGCGCTCCACGAGGGTGGATAGTTCGTTGGTGAACACCATGAACGTCAACGGTTCGCCATACTTCCTTATCATCATGTGGGCGCGCTTGATGATTTTGTTTCTGGTGAACTTGTTCAGGCATATCTTCACCGTCACCGGCTCCTTAGGCTTGTCCTTCGAGTCGCCCGTCATGCGCTTCTGCTCCACCCACTCCAGTTCCTTGGCCTCTTCCTGTCGGTCGCGCTCTATCACCGGAGCCATCGTGAGGTTGTACACATCGTCGCTGAATGACTTGCCGTCGCCACTCTGTGCCACCACGAAGCAGTGTATCAGCAGTCGGTGGGGCTTGCGCTTGCCGTCGTAGAAATACACGAATCGCAATCTCGGACTCATGGCGCAAAGGCACGTGAGCACGCACAGCACATTTGCCACCTTAAACTCAGGCACTTCGGTTTGATTCCAGAAGATGCGGAGCACTGGCGGGAAATCGCTCGCCAGTATGTGCTCCACGGATACGAAACTCTTTTTCATTCCGCACCTCCCATCTTTATTATCTCCTGCACGGTGATGTCCTGCAGATAGGTGGTGCCACCCTGCTGGGGATGATACTCGCGTGCCTGAAATCTCAGCGCCGCCCACACCACGTCGCCAGGCACGAAGCGTCGTGTGGCGAGAGTGCCGAGCATTGTGGCACTGAAGGAGTCCTCATACTTGCCCCCGGTGAGCTGTAGCACCACCGTTGACTTCTGGATTGTCGAGCCATCTTGCTTCTGCACATTCACAGGCTCAGTCTGTGCAATCAATTTAAATAATGTCTTCATAATTCTTTATTTATATAGTATTTTATTCATTGCGTCAGTAGCCTCGCAGTAAAGCACGAATGCGAAGTTGGGGATGTCGCGCGGGTCGATGGCCTTGGTGTGGATGCGGAATTGTCCGCGGTCGTTCTGCGTCATCGACAGCAGTTGTCCGTCCACAATCTTAGTGCCTCGCTGCCGCGGGCGACGTGGAGCAGCCTCCACAAACTGCATCTCCTTTGCATCGCGCGACATACTCATCGCACCGTTCATCACTTTTCTTCCTGCACTCTCGTTCTTGTCGTTAGTCACTATCGTGACCTTCACGTTCATCAATGTCTTTTTCATTGTTCCTTTAATTTTATATTAATACGTATTTTCTTTTCTCTCATCATCATCTCGGTCACTCGCCTCACGGTCACCCTGCTGTTGATGATCATTCCCGGACCATTCCGCTCGCCGAGGAGAATGCATCCCCTGCTGTCATACTCCGCGTTATTTCCCGCGTGCATCCTGATGCCTTCAAACCCTCTCACCCCCACAAGCAGTGGCAGATAAGTGCCGAATCTCGGGCTCATCGTCACCACCACGTCGTAAGTTCCCTCGGGGATAGCCGTCTTACCCGCCACCTTTTTCTCGCCCTTGTCCAATGCCCTCCATTGCGGTTCGAGTGTGTCGGCCAGGTGTTTTCCATTCTCATCGGTGAGCACACCCTCGGTGTAGCCCCTCCGTCTTGTTGTTCTTGTCAATGTCAATTCCATAATCTTTTGTATATTTAAAAGTTTGATGCCGCGAAGGTACAACTTTATATCTCCCGTTGCAGGTGATAGGAGTCACTATGCGTCAGCCAATTGCTTTTCTTTCCACAAAACACATTATTATGCTTTTGGTGGATATGAGAGACTTTCGCCGGTGATGGATTCCAGTATGCAGCGGGCTATCGGGAGATAGTCGCCCAGCTGCTCGTCGTATTTTCCGCTGAGCCAATCCTCCAGCTGCTTGTTTAGTCCATTTTCATTGCCAGCTACGCTCAAGGCGTTGGTGTTAGGTATGATTTTCAGCATCTCCTCGGGCATGGGCACCCTTTCAGAATACACCCTTTTCTTAATGTAATCCACAGCCCTCTGATAATGATTGCTCCCCTCCACAATCCCGAAGTATTGCATCACGCGATACACCGCGAGCCACTTCTTCTTAGTGGAGAACACCCGTCTCGTGCGCCCCCTACCGTCCGCCACTTCCAGCGCGAGGGCCTTCTCGATGGCACGCCTCATCATGGACGGAGTCACTTGGATGTCGCGCTCGGGCAGATTTGCCCACTCTGTCGAGCCGCTCTCCTTGACTTCCTGCTCAATTTCGTCTATATCATTCTTGGCCGAGTTGATGAAGATCATCCCCAATTCCATTTTCTCACTTGCAGTCAACAGATACATCGACTTTGCCATCATTGCCCTGAGATTCTCCAAGGCAATCTTTTTTTCAATAAATGTTTCCTTTTTCATTTCGCAATTTTTTTAAGTTCAACTTACCACCTCTCCGGCGATATGTCGTCGGGAGATACTTTTGCGAAAAGTCAGGAAACTCCGGAGTTCTTGAATCTTTTCGGGTGCAAAGATAGGGATAATACCAGATATTTTTGCTTCGTTTAATTTCGTATAAATAAATAGGTGTGTTTCAATATGTTAGATATTAATTTTTAAGCCCGAAAAAATGGCAAAAATTAAAAAATCCTTCCTGACGAAAGGGCACAAAAAAACGGGGCGGCATCCAATCTTCTTGGATATCGCCCCGTAATCTCTCAGGGTATTTCAGCACATGGCGTATTGAGGAATAAGAATTTCAAATTGCCTCTTTATTTTCTCAACAAGTTCTTCCCATGCCCTGTGGGTTATCTCTTCTTTCATTTCCTTGGCAGTTTTTATCACCGCCTCCTTCCATTCCATAAACCATTTCAGCATTTGCTGCAACCTCCTAACCGATGGAATCTTCAGTCCTTTTACGCTCGACATTATCCTATGGAAATGCCCCACCTTGCCGTAAACTGTCTCAGTGTTGTTGAAAGTAATGCTAAACAAACTATAGAGACAGCATACAAGATATTTGGTTAAACTCTCACATAGCTTTATTGATTTGTGGTATAACTCCAGATGAGTCTTCTTGATCATCTTCACCACATTGCTATCTGAGATTTTCTCGCATAGCCGTTTTATTATCGGTCTGCCTCGTTTCGGCTTGTTGTCCTCTTTCTTGTCAATATGCAGAATGCGGTCGATTTTCTTCTGTTGAATATCATCCGCAATGCTTTGTGGATTTTCGTGTTTTATTTCGATATCCATCATTGCAAGTGTGTTCAGCATATTCTCCTCGTGTTTCCTCTCATATAAGATGCATAGTCTATCTATGACTCCGACATCAGAAATGATGTTTGTCCAAAGCTTTGCACAACTTTCAAAAACCTTGCCAATTACATTATGGATTTTACTTTCAGAATATCTGATTAAATCTACTAAAAATGAGAACCTTTCGAGGTCTATAAATGCCGTTGTGGTTTTAGTTGATGGATTTTCTTTTTCTTGATTTTTATGCCTCCTACTCATATTTTTTTTAAACCTAAAATCCGCAAGCAATCTCAATGGCAATCTCAATTGCAGTAAAGAGCTTGAACACTATGCATCATGATAGTATGAGCGTGAATTTTGTCCGATTTGTGCATACCTTCCCCTTACCCCACAATGCGACTTGAGG
>JALFCW010000076.1 GCA_022771625.1 Prevotella sp. | reverse complement strand
TGCAGCAGCCATGATGCCAAGTGTAGCAATCACTTTGTGCCAGTCCCAGACATGGTCTTTACCGAACAGGAGCCCGACCGAGTCAGATAACTCTTCAGGCAATTGTTTGTGTGCATCGAGGACATGAAGCATCGATACTGCCAGGCCGTCGAATATGACAGTCTGCTCATTAAGCACGTGTCGTGCAGGTATTCCGCCATTCCCTTCTTTCTTCGCCATGTCCAACTTCAAGGCATAATACCGGTTGTAAGATTCCGCCACTTCATTTGCTCTTGTCCTGCCTTTGAGATAGCGCACAAACTGCATGGCACAGAAGTCGAGAATATCGTCTGGTGTCTCAACAAAGAGAGACAGACGCTGTGAGAGGTTGACCGAAAAGATGAAGCTCTTGGAGTAAGGCTTGGCAGAAATATGTCCGAGGTTTGCCAGCCCTGCGATAAATTGCCGGACAGTGGCACGCTGCCATTTCCATTGGCGTGAAAGTTCTGAGATGGTGGCAACGAACTGGCCAGGCAGCAACTGCAACGCACCTTCGGCTTCAGGTGTGGCGTATGCACCTGCGGATGCTCTGGACAACAGGTCGCAATAGGCTTCGAGCTTGCTGTAACGTTCCTCCGATTTGGGTTTGAGAAACTCCAGCAATGAACGATCCACACTTTGTGGAGTCTCTCCCTCAGAAGAGACATGTTTTGATGATTGGTTCATTTGAGTCATTCTTTAATTTGATACGTTATTTACCAGAGCAAGTGTTGTCTAATCTCTGCCACAAACAAGTGGCATTTAATAGTAGTTTTTGAAAATCTGTTCCATCCGTTCTTCATGCTTTTTGAGCGGTTTGGAATCATCGCAAAGTGCAAGCACTTTTTCAGATGGGTAAAAGACCGCTGCCATACTGAGTGTGAAGAACAGATGAAAGACACTGTTCATATACGGAATGGCATAGCAGACCATTGCCACAAATACAGTGAAGAACCAAAGCCGCTTCCTCTCATGCAACAGTCTCAGTGCGCTAACCATAATCTTTCTGGATATAAGAATCAGAGTAATGAGACTGGAGAGAGCCACAGCTATGTTCGGGTCTGTCATACAGCAGCACCAGTTGATGAAGATGAGAAGGAACGTAACCATGCTGACATAGAAAAGCTTGCTGTTACGGAGTGAGACCATCTTCCACATGAATGTTTTCATGAACTTGTATTCCTTCTTGTATAGACAGAAGAATGCCACCAAGAGCAGGAAAGGGAAGATGAAACGAATGATGGTAAGAGTCAGTGTCATATTTAATCGTTATTTTGTTTGAGGATTATTTTGAGGCAGATTCCAATGACTCCAGTCGTGCAGCAATGTATCTGTTCAACTGGATGTTATAACTGGGAGACATCTGGTCAATCTCGGGGTCTTTTGAAAGCTTTTCATCTGCCTCAATCAGGAGACGAAGATACAGATCGACATTAGAGCCATGGTCAGTCTGAGCGTGGATGTCCTCCTTCTCAGTTTTTAGTAGAGAGCCGACAGGCTGCATTGTATCGGGGTCAATATCATCGGGCAACTGATAAGCATTCCGAATACTACGCATGACCAACAGACAGAAGAACACAATCAGGCACAGTATGGATTTGGCCATCAGGTTCAAGTCAAACACCATCATTGCCAGCACAGCCAGTGCTATGATGGTAATGTAGAAGGCATATACCTTTTTCTTAGTATTCATAATCGTCGAGTTCAAGTTTTATTATTCCAAAAGATGCTTTTTCGATAATGTATTCAACATCACGCAATGTGAGGGCATTCCTCTTGACACGTACAGATGCGGACGGGTCTTTCCTGCACAGGGCTGCCACTCCTTGGTTCAAGTCATATTCACTTATATTCCATGTGCGTGATTTGATGAAAGAGTAATGCTCTCTGTAACTTTGAAGAGTGATAGCCTTGTAGAACAGGGTTTTCAACACACCATCCTGAGGTATTCTCATCTCTATAAGCCTTTCCGTGTCTATGACCTTTATCCATGTCCTGTTTTTATGTATGATGTCAGCAATGAGATAAAACGTTCTTTTCTCCATCAAAGACCGCAGTTGAAGTCGTTCATGATTTGAACATGTTCACGTTTCACCTTGAAGGTTCCACGCTTCTCGTGAAGACGTAGGTCTTCAAAGAGGTCAGCTGACATCACCTCAATGGAGTTGTATATCGTGACATTGAGCTGGTGGACAAGTCCGTCAACATGTGTCTTGCAGTTAATCTTGAACATCCGTTCCGTGACGGGGAAGCAGTAGGCGCAGCTCTCATGGCCGAAGACCGTATCAACTGGTGGTTCCAGATGATAGAGGATGGCAAGATCAGCATTCATTTCCAACATTTCCAGGACATTCTCCATAGACTGAGGCTTGGGAACGTCATACAGAAGAATGGCGTAATCCTCATAGGAAGTGACCTTGCTGAGGAAAACATTATCTATGAGATCTGGCAGGATTACTGGTCCTGACGTTTTGAATTTGTAGATGGCTTCCTGTAACATTTTCGAGGTTGATTAGAGAGTTGATATGTATAAACGCATGAGCTGTGTTGGCAATTTATCGGACAGTTCCTTGTCTAAAAGATGTTTGCTGTCAAGCCTTGAAACAATCGCCTGGAAGTCCTTCGCAATATCTATCATGGCTTGTGACTGATCGGGAGTAAGCATTGCCACGCCAAAGGAATCCATCGACAGGTACGGCTGGAGCATCATCCATAAATAGGCATTGGCCCCAGGAGCATCTTTTATCTTACCTCTTTTAGTACCTCGTGGCAGATCTTTGCATTGAGAATCAATCGGCGGTTGGTTCTCATGGACATATAAACCAGTGCTTCCTCTGCGGAAATTATTTTCTTGGAGGCATTTGAATATATACTTGTACAGATGTCGGTTGTCAGGTTCGTAATGCCAGTCATATTCATTGAGGAGCATTTGTCAAGATGCGCAAGAAAAGAGCGGAAGTGTCTGTCCTCATTGGCTATGTAATTGAGGAACTCTTTCTTTGAATGGATTCCCATCCTGTTCACCTCGGAAAGGTACTTGGAGTAGTCTGCAAGTATCTCATGTACATCTTTATTATAGATTGGATTCTTATCCAAGCTGGAATAGAAATTACCAGCAGCCTGTTTTAAGGAATCAAGTCCACTCTCTTCAGCATATTTAGATGTGTGTAATTTCACGTATGCCACATCGCTCAACGTGCATTTATCAGCCAGTCTTAGCAGAGCCGTGCGGATGGAGTCCGTGTTTTCCGCAAACACCATTGACAAGCCGGCATGAGCTGTGAACGCGGGGTCTTTCTCGATGTAATGAAGGACTGTATCTGACAACTCTTGCCACTGGTTGATGTAAGCAGCCATTTGTTCAGAATTGACTACTTGTTGTTCCTGTATGGAATGAAAGAAGCTATTATATTTCCTCAAAGCGTCCTCAGAAGACTCAAAATCATATTGAGTTCCAGTAGAACACGAAGAGGAAATAAATAAGGTACATAAAAAAAGCAAGTGAAGGATTAAACTCTTATGAGTCTTTTTTATTTCACTTGCTTTACTTTCTTTCATTTCGCTTTTGAGACCTGAAGCAGAAGGGTTGCAAAGGCAACGCTGATAATGGAAACAGTGTGGTATTATCCTATATTTCATTGGCATTTATGTGTTAAATTCGAGTGCAAAGATACGGATATTTTTCCATACCACAATGAAAATAATGCCACTTTAAATTATTTTGTTATTCATACTCTATAAAGTATGATAAATTACCAACCATGGAAAGCATTAAACAAGGTTAAATAATCAAGAAAGGTTAATTATATTGCCTCAGTATGATTATTATTCTGAATATAATTTGTAACTTTGCACGCAAAATAGAATGATGCGTATGACCAAACCTCACTACCACAAACGGATGGCTGTAAGGTTAGGTTGTATCTAACCATCATAATATCAGATAAATACCTTTTTACAATGGCAAAAATTGGCTACATCATGGTTATCTCCCAGTACGACAGACTGGAGGAAGACCGAAAGTGGATGAACGACTATGGTTGCATCCGTATCGTTGAAGAAAGTGACGAGAACGAACGCAACAGACCGCTCTGGAAACAACTGATGGTTGCCCTGCAAAGGGGCGATGAACTTGTTATATCCAAGTTTTCCAATGCCTTGCGTGGCAGTCGGGAACTGGCAACGTTCCTGGAATTTTGCCGAGTCAAGGTCATCCGTATTGTCAGCATCCATGACCAGATTGATTCAAGGAACGAGCTGTTTCCAGAAACAAGGCCGTCCGATGTATTGGAAATGATGGGTGCTTTGCCGGAAGAGGTTCTTGCCCTGCGTAAGTCTGCGGAGCATGTAGTCAATTTACAGGAGAAGATGATAGTGTCACTACCTCCCGTCTCGTCAGCAAAGATACAGAAGCTCGACAGAGAAAAGACTGTCATCAACCTGTACGTGGCAGGTCATCCCATTGATGAAGTATGGAGGACCAGCGGTTTCAGAAGCCGAAGCTCTGTGTTTCGCATACTGAACAAGCATGGCATCAAGCTGAACCGTAGCAATCATTCTGGTCCAATCAAGAGAAAGGGCATATCCGACAATCCACAAGACAAAGAATAAATAGCATGAAAAAGATACTGTTCCTACATGGTTTCTTTGCTACTGGCAGCTGTCCTATGGCGAGAGCACTGAGGGAAGCCTTTGATGGCCAAGCTATCGTGCTGACTCCCGACCTGCCTCTTCATCCCAAGGAAGCATTGAAATACATACGCATTCTTATCGACAAGGAGAAGCCAGACCTCCTCATAGGCAACAGTTGCGGGGCTTTCCTTGCACAGATGCTTTCTCCTGTCGTTGGCATCCCTGCCCTACTTGGTAATCCACATTTCAAGATAACGAACTTCCTGAGAGAACGTATTGGCGGACTGAACGAGCAGCGAGAGCAGAGCATAGCTTGCTCTGGCTATGCCGAGTCGCGAGAGAAGAAGACCGAAGGTAAACATAAGTACAAGGCTCCACGCATGGACGGCAACCAGAAAACCGTCATCGATGAATCACTCATCCATGAGTTTTGAGAACTCGAAGCCACACAGTTTGATTGTTGTAATCCGTATTACAAGGATCGTGTGTGGGGACTCTTTGGTGAACAAGACACACTGGCTCATTTTGAGCCGTTGTTCTTGCAGCACTATAACAACAGCTATCACTTCC
>JALFCW010000048.1 GCA_022771625.1 Prevotella sp. | reverse complement strand
TCGGGAGTAGCCTCCACACGGATGATGTTGTCGCTAACAACAGTCAGTCTCACCGTCTTGGCCTCCTTCTGCTGCTTGGTAGGCAAAGAGAGAGTAATACTCCTGCCCTGCTTCTGATAACCCGCAGCCCACAGCGACACGGGCGAGAGAACTGCACCGGCAAGAATGGTTGACGCGAGCATCATTCTAAGATTGTTAATCTTCATACTTGTTTTATTTAAGTTTTTAAAAATTAATTGTTGAACACAGAGACACGAAGTCACAGTGATTTGACTGCAAAGATACGACTATATCACGAAAGCACAAAAATATTTTGTTATAACAATATGCACAATTTGTTATTTATCGTCATTTTCATGTGATTTATACTGAGATGGCAACATTCCGTACTTGTCTTTGAAATACTTTGAGAAGTAACGTGGATTGTTGATACCCACCTTATAGCTCACCTCACTAACCGTAAGCTGGCTCAGTCGGAGCAGTCGCTCTGCATGTCGCAGACGAATATCACGTATAAACTCCGATGGTGTTTGTCCGGTGATGGCAGTCAGACGCTTATACAGATGCACTCTCGACATATTAAGAGCCTCGCTCATCGTTTCCACAGTAATATCGCCATTTGAGATATTATTCTCCACGTATGCCGTGGCATTATCCACAAGTTGCTGATCGACACTTGTTATTTCTGTCTCGGTTATCTTGGGTACGATGAGTTCCTTCTTCTCCCTGTATTCCATATACTCGGTCATTTTGATGAACACTCCATCAAGAGTTTCGCGCACCTCGTGCATCTTGTTATAACGTTGCTCATCGGTCTCGTTCTTCATCATATCCTCAAGAAGCACAAATGCTCTCTCAAATGGTTGTCGCAGCTCATCGTTAACACCCGAATACACCTCATACTTGATATTTGACTGCTGACGCTCATTCTCTTTCTGCATTTTCATTCGCTCGAAATTCAGTTTCTTCTTCTCTTGTCTCATCCACAGACGCAACAACAGTAGTGCCACTAACATATATATAATGTATGCCCACCATGTGGCATAGAATGGTGGTTCAACGACAATCTCCAAACGTGTCTCCACTCCATTGTTGTCGTCGCCAGCAATCTTGACCACGAGGGTGTATCTACCCGAAGGAAGTCCTGTAAATGATATGTTGGGATCGTTGGGCTCTGTGGTAATCCAGTTCTTGCTCAGACCTTCAAGACGATACGTAAATTGCACATTGTTTTCGGCAAGCCCCTGGTTGGTTCCCATCTGAATCGTAAACTGGCTTTCATTGCTCTTCAATACGAGACGACGCGACTTTTCCAATGATTCCTTCAGCACTATACGCCCATCATATTCCACGCCAATACCTATTTCCTTGTCAAAGAGCAACAAACCGGAAAAGACGGGGCGACCTCTCTTGGTGCTGTTGCGCAACTTTTGCGGCGAGATGACATCAATACCACTCACACCGCCAAGAAGGATTTTTCCATCATGTGTACGATACATGGAGCGCTGATTATGAGGTCCAGGCAACAATCCGTCCTGCTGAGAATAGTTGACCACATCAAATGCCCATGAGCCATCCTTATTCTTCACTACCACATGGGCAAGTCCAAACTCAGTTGCCACCCACATATTATTCCTACGGTCCTCCACCACTCCACATATAGTGGAACTCTCCAATCCGTTTTTCTCGTCAAGCTGTGACACATTGCCACTCTCGGTATCTACAATCGACAGTCCTGAAGGCGACGCGTACCACAAGAGGCCACGACTATCCATCATCACCTGAGTGGAAGCCGAGGCGGGCACGAATCCACGCAGCGAATCAGAAGGAATCGTCATATTGACAATCTTGTTTATCTTAGGATCAATGACCGAGTAGAAATCCGATGTTCCCACAACAATCCATCCGTTGTCCGCCATCTGCATCGACGATACATAGTCGCTCGACACATTCTTGTTCTTTGAGTTATATGTTACAAATGTGCCTTTCTGTGGATTAAAGCACTGCACTCCCGTACCGAGAGTACCTATCCACAGTTTTCCGTCGCCGTCTTCAGCCAATCCCCAAATATTCTTGTTGGCAACACCTCCTTGTCCTGGCAGATAAGTAGTTACCTTGCCATCCACAATATGCGAAAGGCCACCTTGGTATGTTCCTGCCCAAACCGAGCCGTCGGATGTACCAAGAATACAAACCATAACGTCCGACTGCAAACCACTATTCTTGGTGGTGTAGGCTGTTTGATGTCCAGTTTTTGGATCAAAGCAGATGATACCCTTGTCATTTGTACCTATCCAATAATTGCCTTTCAGGTCCTCAGTGATACAGTTGACCACACCCAACTGATAGTGATCAAAGATGGAAGGAGTACGGGTACACTGACTCACACCGCCCTGCAGACCGCAAACCCACACACTGCCGTCATTTGTAGAACAGAGTCGGATAAGGGTATTGTTGGGCACTGTAGTGCGATTATCACGCTCATTTAAGAACTGCCTTATAGTATGATTTGAATAATCTACAATCAAAAGACCGTTATGGTCGGTGGCAAACCACAATTCCCCAGTCTTGTCAAAATGCACATCCCATATTTCAAGATTCTCGGGGAAATCACTGAATCCGTCCGCCTTTAACATGACGTCGATAGAGTTATACCATTTCTTGCGGTCCTGTCTGTAAATAAATTGCTTGTCCGGACTCACCACCCAATAGTCACCTTTTCTGCTTAACCATATCTTATAGCTCACCTTGTCACCAGATGCATGTTTGCTCACGTAATGCGAAACCCAATCAATCTTTCCAGTCTCGGAGTTCATACAGATGATATCTCCAGAATTGAATATTGCCACCACACTCTTGCCAATATCAGACATTGAGCAGACATTCATACCCATAGTGAGACCAAGTTTGGCATAATCGAGCACATATTGTTTTACTTTACCCGTTTTCGGGTTATAGCAGTAGAAATTACCCTCGTAAGGCTTCACCCATATATTCTTGCGTGCATCGATATATATATACTCGGGATTTCCGGCCATACCATGCTTCTGCATCCATCCTGATACATTATAGTCGAAGATCTCCGTATCGGGATTGAAGATACAATAGTTCACGCTTTGACGTATCCAAATCTTTCCGTCGGCAGCCTCAAAGAGGTCGTCATAGAAATCATACTTCAGCGATTTGTTGGCAGACGTTTTAGAATAGAACGACCTCACTCTGAAGCCGTCAAATCGGTTCAGTCCATACTGTGTACCTATCCAAACATATCCTCTCGAGTCCTTCAATACACAGTTGGCTTGTGAATTAGAAAGACCATTTCGCGTGTCAATTCTTCGGAATTTCATCTCCGACTGATTGGCCGCAAAGGTTATTAGTGCGATGAATACCAAGGCGGCTATGGTCATGGTAATACGCTTGTATTGGTAGTTCCTTGTCATAATCTGTAATTTAGGTATCTTATTTTTGCCGACAAAGTTACAAAACAATTACGTTATCACCAAATCTTTTTCCTTTTTTTAATATAAAAAACCTCTCTGCCCATGAAAAAAGCAGAGAGGTTGAACCTAAATATTGCATCTATGAGATATTTCTACACCTTGATTATTTCCATGTAGCAGCCTTCACGCCCTCGGTGATACCGTCGTAAGCAGGCTGATTGAAAATAGTTTTATTTGAGCGGTCGAGGATTGTCATTGTACCCTTAGTACCACCACGGTTGGTGTAGTTGATGTCCCATGCCATTGGTATCACACCATTGTTGATTGACTGAGCAGTAACCTCCTTA
>JALFCW010000036.1 GCA_022771625.1 Prevotella sp. | reverse complement strand
AAATATCTAACGTTCATCGAATCAAAAGAATTATTATAGGAGGAATTACAATGAGAAAAGATGTACTTTGGAGAAAGATAGGACGAATAATCATGATGTTGTCCGAAGAACTTGACATATCTCCTGCAAGGGCACTGAACTTGTTTTATAATACGGAAACTTGCAAGCAACTCAGTGATGAAAGGATAGAACTGTATCTTATGAGCGACAAATATATTGTCGATAACATAATTAATGAAATAAGAATGTGATATTTTCTGCGAAATTGCAGATTTGTAATGTGTAATAGAAATATTTAGAATATGGAAACGCTTTCGCACTTTAGGTCAATAGAAGAACTTGTCAAGATGCTTGACAGGGAGAAGGTGCTTTTCCGTGATATGTTTGAGAGAAGAAAGTCATTGGCATACCGCAAGGAGTTTGCACTTGAGGTGGTTGACTACAGACGCGAGAGGATTCAGTACCTTATTGATCATGGTGTTATACATGAGAACGGTGATTTCCTGGAGATGGAAGATGTCTATGTGAAGTTCTTTGAGGATGTGCTGGATATGAACGAGGAAATCTCGGTTGCGAGTGTTAGGGAATATATTGACTCGTTGCGAGAGAACATTAATTATTATCTGCAGGAAACGAACGAGCACAGGAAGTTTCAATATCAAGGAAATGTCAGGAAGATTCTCAGAAAGATAGGTTTGAGGACTTTGAAGAATGTTGTTGACCTGAAGAGACATGTGGATGTCGCCTTCAAGCAAGAACCCAACTATAAAATCAAGATGTCGCGCTTGACGAATCTTGACGAAAAGCGAAAGGCTGTGAAGGTGCTTATGCAAGAATGCGAGAAAATGCTTGATGGGGAAGTTGTGTTCTTCAAGATGACCATCGACCCGGAAATGCAACGGACGTGCATGGACGTAAGGAATGACTTTACCGAAGCTGACCATAATCTGCTTGAGATAGAGCATCAAATCATCGACTACATCAACCAGATAGAGCAACAGAGTGCGTTACTGAAGAAAATAAGGAAACTGAAGTATCTGAAGGACCAGTTGACATGGAGGGAAGAGAGCGATGTGGAGCGAATGCTTGAGGATGATAATCCCGTGTGGATGGAAAAACGCCCGTACAACAAGGTGTTTCTCTCATTGGATATGCTCAAGAGCAACGAAGAGGCATACGCCATTATAAGGAAAGTTGCAGGCAAGAATAACATCAGACGCTTGTCAAGGACGGAAGCCGACCCTATAGACGCAGAGTTTCTAAAGGGCGAGACGGAGAATATGACAATGGTTAATACCACGGACATGTGGAATGCTTTCAAGGCACAGGGCAATCATCTTTTCGCTTTCATAAGAGATTATCCATATCGTTTCGAGCGAACACTAAGCGACCACATCATCCTCTACTGCCAGATGGCAACTCAACACAGCGATGAGTTGCGCATAACAGAAGAATACGAATCATACGAAAACATAGAATACGCCATAATTTATGCGAACTAATACACAACGAATATTTGAACTGCTGAGCAAAGGCTCCTTCCTGTCGGTTGACACAACTGAGCAGGAAGCGAAACATCTCTATAATGACATCGAAGAGAACTTTGCTGACTACGAGTCGTATTTCCTCGAACTTGGTTTGCGTCTGGAATCGGGCGATGGGTACTATTATTTTGCCCGCACCCGTGAAGGAAAGATAACTATCGAGCAGAAGTTGCAAAGTTTTGCCCAATGGGTGGATATTATGGATTTCCTGAAGACGTATGATATTACGTTCTCCACGGGTTTCCAATTCCGAAGTACGCACATATTAGAACGTATAAACCTTGATGTGGAACTAAGGGACAAAGCAAGAAAGCTATTCCGTAGACAGAACACCAATCAGGAGGTCGTGGAGAAACTCGTAAGCGAACTCACCGGAATGGGCTTTGCAGAGATAATAAATGAGCAGGACGGAACATATAAGGTGACAGCAGCCTTCCGCTATGCCGAAGAAATGGTGAACCTGATTACAATCTATAACGAAGAAGACACACCTGAAGTATGAGACATCTTAACAAAATCATTTTTCTGAATAGCGCAAATATTCCTTATGCAGAGGTGATGCTGGACGGTAATGTGCACTTTGCCGGTACACAAGGTGTGGGCAAGAGCACGGTGTTGAGAGCATTGCTCTTTTTCTACAATGCCGACAAGATGCGGTTGGGTATTCAGTCGGGGCAGAAGACGTTTGAGGAATTCTACTTTAAGCATAGCAACTCGTATATCGTTTATGAAGTATGCACAGAAAATAGTGCTTACAGCATATTGCTGAGTAGAAGCCAGGGAAAGGTCGTTTATCGCTTTATCGACTCGCCATATAAGAAAGAATGGCTTGTCGGGAAAGACGGTCGTGTGGAGAGTGACTGGATAAAGGTGCGTGAGAAAATCGGTACAAATGTGGATATCAGTGCCAAGATTGACACCTATGAACTCTATCGCAACATTATCTTTGGCAATACGCATGACCGAAGCCATAAGTTCGACAAATATGCGTTGGTGGAGAGCGCAAAATATCAGAACATCCCGCGTTCTATACAAAATGTGTTCCTCAACAGCAAGCTCGATGCAGACTTTGTGAAGACCACAATCATACAGTCAATGACGGACACGGAGGATAGCATCAGCCTGTCAACCTATCGTCATCTGGTAGCCGACTTTGAGCGAGAGTTCGATGAGATAGATTGTTGGTACAAGAAGGATTCCAATGGCGAAGTGGCGGTAAGAATCAAGGCACAGAAAGTGGTGGACACCTACCGTCTGTTGGTAGCTCTTGACTACGAACTTAAGCAGACATGGCATAGGCTGAATTATGTTGTGGAGCATACACGCGAGCTGATGCCGAAAACGGAAGATGCCATACGCTTGTTGCAAGAGGCATTGAGAAAAATTAAAGATAAAATTGACAACGCTCAACAGGAGTTTGAGAAGGAGCACGATCTATTGACAAAGAAAATTAGTGCTTGCGATGTCAGGCTTGGTGATATCCGTAAGAAGCGTAAACATTATGACGAAATAGGCATAAAGGAAATTAAAGCACTTGTAGAACAAGAGCCAAAGTATCTGCAAGAGAAAACTCAGAAGGAAAACATGCTGGGGACTCTGCAAGACCGATATAAGGATGTGACGGAAAAATATCGCGCTCTTTATGCCGCTCTTGATACAGAGTGGAACGGCTTTATTGCCGTTCAGAAAGAAGAGCGCAACAACAAGAAGGCCTCGATACTGATAGATCAGGAAAAGTTGCAAAAGGCTCGCGACGAGAGAAAGAAAAATATCGATGCTGCTTATAACGAATGGCTTACGGCATCAGATGAGCGTATGAAGGTGCTTAATGAGGAGTGTAACCGAACAGACAAACGACTCTCAGAACTGCAGTATTGGCACCCGTTGAAAGCAGAGACGGATGCGTGTAGGGATTACATCAGGACTCTCTCCGAACAAGAACGGGAGTTGGAAGGACAACTCACAATCACCCGAAATGAGTTGAAGCAGATAATGGCAGAAGGTCAGATGAAGTGTGAACAAACGGAAAAAGACTATGCACGAAAGGCGGAAGTCGGGAATGGTGAGTTGAAGTTATTGCAAGAAGAATTAGCTAAGACCGAAGAACTTTTGTCCCATTGGAAGGGTTCTTTGTATGAATGGCTCACGCATAACAAACCAGGATGGGAAGACACAATCGGCAAAGTTGCGGATGAGCAAAATGTGCTTTATGCCCAAGGGCTTGCACCTGAAGTGGCAGACGGGGAAACTATGTTTGGCGTGCGTCTTAACCTCGATGCCATACCTGTTCACCATCGCACCCCCGACGAATACAGGCATCTGCAAAAAAATCAGCAGGAAGCAATCTCTACAAAGAGGAAGATACTGGTAGATTTGGAGCAGGAGAAAGAGCAGAAATTAGACAATATCCAGAAGTCGTACAAAGGGAAACTATCTGATTTGCGGCAGCAGGAGACAACTTTAAGTGTGCAACTGCAACAGATACCACAAAAGAAGAAAGATGCTGAAACCCGATTTCGCCAGTTGGAGCAGAATGAGCAACAACAGATTGCTGAGGAGCGTGAAAAACGAACTCGTGCCTACAACGATGCACGATTAAATCAGGATCGGGAATCAGAAAACCGCACACAGCAAAAGGCTAAACGCGAAAAGGAATTCCGCTCAGCTGACAGTGAATATAACAGTGCAGCAAAGGCTTGGCAGAAGAACTTTGACGAGTTTTGCCATAAGCAGGAGGCCGAAGCAAGTGGACGCCGGAAAGATATTGCAGAGCGCAAGCAGATGCTTGAACGTCAAGAGCGCGACGAACTGAAAGGTAAGGGAGCTGACACAAGTGCCATAGAACTATGCAGGAAGGATATCGAGAGAGTTCAACGACTGCTTGATGACATCTCCGAAAAGAGGCATTTTGTAATTGAATACCGAAAGGATGAGGAGGAACTGTTCTCACGCGAATCGGAATTCAAGGATGAAAAGCGAAAGTTGGAAGCTCGGGATGCGCAAATGCGACAGAACTATAACGACAAGCGAAAGCGTTATGAAAACGAACAAAGTGAGAAGTTTAGAAAGCTCAATGAACAAAGCAATCTGCTTGAATCGATGAAGGAAGGATTGAATCAGTATGGGCAATTGTGTGGTGTGGAGAATATTCTTCCCGTAAGTTTCCTTGAGGATGAAAAGAAAGAGCAATCGTCAGAGACTTGTGGTGAATTGGTTGTACAAATGCGTGGAGCGCTGAACAAGAAACGACAGAAGGCTGACGAATTGAAACGTGCATCGAACTCATTCAACTCACACTTTGGAGCAAACAACACTTTCCATTTCATCGTGCCTCAGTTAGATGAGGAATATCTGGAGTTTGCGTTGAATCTGAAGGACTTCATAGAGAATGACAAGATAGAAGACTATCGTGAACGCGTAAGCGAGCACTACAATACTATTCTGAGAAGTGTCTCGCGCGAGGTAGGACTGTTGATGAACCACTCTGCAGAAATCAAGAGTATCATCAATGAGGTAAACCGAGATTTTCAGGAACGCAACTTTGCCGGTGTTATCAAGAGTATTGAGTTGCGTGCGGAGGAGTCATCCGACCGTATGATGCAATTGCTACGTTCTGTACGTGATTTTACGGTTGAGAATGAATTGAACATGGGTGAACTCAACCTGTTTTCTGGTACGGATAGAGATGAGGTGAATAAGAAAGTGATTGAGTATCTGAAACATTTTATGCGTCAGTTGCAGAAAGAACCTTCGCGCACAGAATTGTCGCTCTCGGATACATTCCGTCTGCAGTTTCGCATACAGGAGAATGACAATAACACTGGCTGGGTGGAGCGCATCAATAACGTTGGTTCGGATGGTACGGATATTCTGGTTAAGGCAATGGTAAACATTATGCTGATAAATGTGTTCAAGACCAAGGCTTCGCGTAAGAATGGCGACTTCATCATTCATTGCATGATGGATGAGATTGGAAAACTTCATCCAAGTAATGTAAGTGGCATACTGCAATTTGCGAACGTAAGAAATATCTACCTTATCAACAGCTCGCCAATAGGATATAATGCTGATATATACAAATATAACTATCTGCTGACAAAGGACGGCAAGTCACAGACGCACGTAACGCGCCTGCTGACAAATAATGGATAATGAAGTTATCAAATACGCAAACAGAATTACTGCGACGTCTGATGTCCGGCGCTTCGGTTGCTGCAAGTTCTCTTCGAAATGATTTGGTTGAGGAATTGCTTGGTGAAGGTTTGCTTACAACCAGGGATCATGGAAGCAGACGTTCTTATGCTGCAATTGATACGGTAGCATTGGGGGCGTTTGTTGAATCACATTTTGGTGGCTTGAAGATTGTAGATAAGGTGAGGCTTACTCGTGCTGAAATAGCATCTGAAACAGGTGACTCCAAACTTGTGATGGTACGCTCATGCCCAGGTTTCCCTGTTAACACATACGAACCTATTTCTTGTATGCTGAATGGACAGGAGTTTATGGTTAATCCAAAGGAAGGTAGTTTCTTGTTTGTGGCAGATTGGCAATCGTTCTTAGTTCCCGATGATGTGGTTGTCGTTGGCATTGAGAACATGGAGAACTTCCGCATGATTCGTCAGCAACGAAAGCTCTTCGAGCAATGCATTGGCACCGTACTTTTGTTGTTTGTCTCACGCTATCCGCAATCAATGGATCTTCGTTCATGGTTGCAGAAAATCCCCAATCGCTACGTCCATTTTGGGGATTTCGATCTTGCTGGCATTAATATTTTCCTCACGGAGTTTCACGCTCATCTTGGTGACCGTTCTTCATTCTTAATCTCGCAAGACATTGAAGAACGTATAGCTAAAGGTTCGTTGGAGAGGTATAACGATCAGTATATGAGATATAGCCGAATTACTTCTGATATTATTGAAGTACAAGCCTTGATAGATTTAATCAATAAGTATCATCGTTGTTATGATCAGGAAGGATATATCGAGTCAGTGTACATGTCCGTATGACCCTCTAAAAGAAATGTAATTTTGTAAATTCACGTTAAATAATGGACATCTATTAGAAAAATGTTTGGAATAAAGAGGGAAAAGACGTATCTTTGCAAATAAATAATTTGTAATTTACAAATTTGTAAAGTTATGAGGTTCTATGATAGAGAAAAAGAAATAGCCGAAGTCTTTCTATGGAAGATATGTAGTGTTTTATTAATAAGACGATAAATAGTCAGCAGAAATATAGAACAAAATGGTAAAACTTAAAGGGAAGGTGAAAAAAGTGGTAGAAATATTTGGACAATATGATATTAAAATAATAACTTTTCATCCGAAAGTCGTTTGGAAAACGTGTGTGATGCTTTAAAAAGTCGTTTGAAAAACGTGTTTTGTTTTATTAATCAATTTATTGTCAGATGTTTAGAAGAAAGATAGAACAAGTGCTTTTGGACTGGAAGAAAAATAAGGACAAAATGCCAATTGTTGTGCTTCAATCCGGCTTCGAAGGACATGCCAGCTAACCCTTCGCATATCATCCAACATTCAACTTAAGCCATATAAAGCATAGCTTTAGGTCAGTTAAAGCCATGCTTTAGGTCAGCTAAAGCTATGCATTAAACAAACGGAAGCTATGTGTTACTGGTCAACCTTCAGAGTGAACAATGACGAGTAGAGTCAACAAGTATTAATAAATAAGAAGTTTACTGGTCAACCTGATTAATGAATAAGACGATAAGGTGGTAAAGCTACATAGTTGGAATACAGCTATCTATCATGGTTAACTATGGCACAACTGTGACAAAGGCTGTTGTCACAGTTGTACCAGTGCTGTTGTCACAGTCTTTCCATAGCTATGGTGCAAGTGTGACAATGCCTTTGGAACGAGTGTGACAACAGGCTTGGAACGACTGTGACAATCGGGCAGTCAGTCGCTGATACAATCGTGCAATCAGTCGCCGTTATAATAGTTGCTGTGGTGATAGGAGGGAGCAGTAATCAAAAGAAATGAGATCTAATATTCTAAATAATAGAGCTAATATGCTAAAAAAGTGGTTTAAAAAGTACTACTTTTGATGATAAAAAGCCCCTAATTTGTGCGGTGTTTGCCCTATTTTCAAAGTATCTGTCAGCCTAAGGAATTTGTAATATATTGATAACCAGATAGTTTATAGGTTAGGCTGACAGTGACAGATGTTTTTCAACTTTTATTTTTTTTGTAAAAGGGATAACCTATATACATTCATAGTATAAAATGCGGTATTATATTAATAATGTTAAATACGATAATATAAAGGGGGAAAAACAACAGAACATTTTGC